>NZ_JBSGFQ010000138.1:0-30936 GCF_053603495.1 Nonomuraea sp. NPDC004186
GTCGCGGCCGGGTGGCAGGGCTGGGAGTCCCACCGGCAGCCGTCGCCGTCCTTGGGCCACTCGACCGTGTCGAACCAGCCCCGCCCCTTGAAACGTGGAAACCCTGGCGTGCGGCCTGCTTTGACACGGTCGAAGAACGCGCGGAACGCCTTGTCCAGCCTGCGGAGCGTGGCCTGCTGGGAGGAGAACGACCATCGGCCCTGACCGTCGGGGTCGTCGGCGCGGATGTGCTTCAGCTCCGCCGACTGGTCGCCGTAGCGCACCGTCACCCCGGCTTTGCGGTAGGCCGTACAGCGGTGTTCGAGAGCGGCGTTGTACAGCGTGCGGTGCTCTTCCAGGCACTGCGCGCGCGCAGCGGCCTGCTTGCTGGTGGGGCGCAGCAGGAACTTGAACGACCTGCGCACGCCCACCTCCCACATTCGGTAACGAGAACACCACGGTATCGGCTGGCACCGACAAAACCCGGAAGAACTCTGTGACGCACGAACCTGACAGGTCAGGGCACGCTCGGGCGTTGGCGGCCCTCCCGCTCCCGGCTTCGGCTGAGGTCCTTTGGAGGCGGCGGGAGGCAAGACGGCCTCTCCGGCGACGGACACGCGCCACGACCCGAGGGCCCGGCACCACCCAGCGACGCCGCATGGTCAATGGACGTCGCCACAGCTGGCGCACCCCGCGGGGTGAGGTGCCTCCCCCGGTGGGTTGGGGGAGGCGGGTGGGGTGGAGGGGTCAGCCGGCCAGGTGGGGGAGGACGCCCGTGTGGTGGAGGCGGTCGCGGGCGGCCGCGATGGCCTCGTCGGTGGTGGCGAACACCTGCCCCGCCTCGTCCAGCCGGGCGAGCACCCCCAGCGCCTCCAGCGGCTGGTGGTGGCCGTCCGGGATGCCCGAGACGTACACCAGGATGCCCCGCCCCTCGAGCCGTTCGATCGCGTCGCCCAGGACCAGCGCGCCGCTGGCGTCGATGGTGGTGACGCGGGACAGGCGCAGCACCACCACGGACACGTCCGTCACCTCCGACAGCTCCATCAGGAAGCGGTGGGCCGCGGCGAAGAACAGCGGCCCGGCCAGCCGGTAGGTGACGATGTGCTCGGCGAGCAGCGCGTGCTCGTCCTCGGTGTGATGGGGCTGCAGGTCGTGGCGGAGCGGCTCGGCGTCGAGGCGGGCGTTGCGCGCCATGGCACGCAGGGCCAGCGCCCCCGCCACCACCAGGCCCAGGATGACCGCCACCACCGTGTTGAGCGTCAGGGTGGCGACGGCCGTCAGCACCAGGACCACGGCGTCGGCCCGGGTGGACCTGAACATGGCCTTGACGGCGTCGGTGTCGACCATGCGCACCGACGTGGCCAGCAGGACCCCGGCCAGCGCGGCCAGCGGGATCCGGGCGACGAGCCCGGCGGCGGAGTAGATGATCGCGGCCAGGATGCCCGCGTGGGCCAGCGCCGCGAGCCGGGACTGGGCGCCGGAGCGGACGTTGACCGCGGTGCGGACGATGGCGCCCGTGCCGGGCATGCCGCCGAACAGCGGGGTGACGAGGTTGGCCACGCCCTGCCCGAACAGCTCCCTGTCGGGGTCGTGGCGACGTCCGGTGGTCATGCTGTCGGCGACGTTGGCCGACAGCAGCGACTCCAGCGCGGCCAGGGCGGCCACCGCGACGGCCGGGGTGAGCAGGGACGGCAGCGCGCCCGGATCCAGGAACCCCAGCGACGGCGCGGGCAGCCCGGCGGGCAGGTCGCCGATCCTGGCCAGCGGCAGCGCGGCCACCTCGGCGGCGACGGTGGCGATGGCCACGGCGGGCAGCGCGAACGGCAGGCTCGGCCGTACGCGCGCGGCCACCAGCACCACCGCGGCCACGGCCACGGCCACGGAGGTGGCCCACCAGTGCGGGTGGGCGAGGAAGTCGAGGACGGCGTGCCAGGCCACGATCATGACCTTGTGGCTGTTTTCGGGCGGGACGCCGAGTGCCTGGGGCACCTGTTGCAGGCCGATCACGCAGGCGATGCCGACGGTGAACCCCGCCACGACCGGGGCGGGGACCACGGCCATGTAGCGCCCGGCGCCGGTCAGCGCCAGCGCGAGCAGCAGCAGCCCGGCCAGCAGACCGACCGTGAGCACGCCGGTGGGGCCGTGGGCGTCGAAGATCGGCATGAGCATCACCGTCATGGCGCCGCTCGTGCCCGAGACCTGCAGGTGGGAGCCGCCGAGCAGGGCCGCCAGCGCCCCGGCCACGATGGCCGTGGCCAGCCCGGACGCGGCGCCGAGCCCTGAGGAGACGCCGAATCCGAGTGCCAGCGGCAGCGCGACGACCGCCACCGTGAGCCCGGCGAGCAGGTCCTGGCGGGGGCGGCGGCACATGGCGGCCAGCGACTCGCGTTCCGGCAGCACGGCGCGCAGCCGCCCCCAGGCCAGGGTCAGCCCGCCGGTCACGAGCTGTTACCTTCCGGTCCGGAAATGTAACCGTCTTGGTGCGTGAAAGGTCCTCTCACCATCACTCCCTACGAGTAAAGAGCGCCCCGCAATGCACCAAATTGCATATTTTTGCAATTGGTCAAGAGGCTCTCCGTATCAAGTACACCCCTTGCCACCTGCCTAAACGGGCTGTTCGCGAGGCGTGAACACCGGCAGCAGCGAGAACGCCCGCTCGGCCGCCCGGATCGCCTCCCGCTCGACCTCCGCCATCGGCCGGCCTTCGGCCAGCATCGCCCAGTTGCGCCGGGCGAGCACCCGCTGCGCGGCCAGCACCTGCCCGGCGACCAGCCCGGCGGTCAGCTCGTCGGTGATCTCCCCGAGCGCCTCGGCCAGGGCCTCCTCGTCCTGCGCCATGTGCTGGAACAGCCGCGCCGCCAGGCTCGGCGTCGAGAACACCATCCGGTGGTACGCCACCACCTCCGGATGGTCGTTGAGCCCGGTGACCGGATCGCGCCGGGCGAGCCCGTCGAGGAAGTGGCGGCGCAGCGCCTCCAGCGGCCGCTCCCCCGGCTCCCGCCCCCGTACGACGCGGGCGGCCTCACCCTGGTGGTCGGCGATCCGGTGCAGCACGAGGTCTTCCTTGGTCGGGAAGTACTTGAACAGCGTCGGCTTCGACACCCCCGCCGCCGCCGCGATCTCCGTCACGGGCACCTCGTCGAAGCCGCGCTCCAGGAAGAGCGAGATGGCCGCCGTCGAGATGGCCTCGTGGACCCGCTGCCGCTGGATCTCCCGTAGTCCCGTCATGGCACCCAGTCTATCAAAGTGTTAACCTGGTTAAGTTCTTAACCGAGTTAACGCTTTTGGGGGACACGATGGGCACGCTCGACGACGAGAGCCAGTACGTCGAACGCTGCAAGGCCGGACTGCGCAGGATGCTCGAAGGCGCGCGCGACAACGTGATCATCGGTGAGACCGTGGCCGGCGACCGCTACAGCGCCGAGCGGCTGGGCCGCCATCTCAAGAGCCTGGCCAAGGAGCTGAGCGAGGAGCCCGAGGGCCCGCCGTTCTTCGGCCGGCTGGACTTCGGCCAGAGCTCGGCCGAGCACCGCGGGCGCGCGTACCACATCGGCAGGCGGCACATCACCGGCGAGCACGGCGGCCCGCCCGTGGTGATCGACTGGCGCGCGCCGGTCTCGCGGGCCTTCTACCGGGCCAGCGCCCGCGACCCGCAGGGTGTCGCGGTACGCCGCCGCTTCGGCTGGTCGGGCACGACGCTGACGGGCTTCGAGGACGAACGGCTCGAACGGGGCGAGGAAGGCGAGTCGCGCATCCTGGCCGCCGAGATCGAGCGCCCCCGCGTCGGCCCCATGCGCGACATCGTGGCCACCATCCAGCCCGAGCAGGACGACCTCGTACGGGCCGAGCTGGACACCTCGATCTGCGTCCAGGGCGCACCTGGCACCGGCAAGACGGCGGTCGGCCTGCACCGGGCCGCGTACCTGCTGTACGCGCACCGGCAGCGGCTCGAACGCTCCGGCGTCCTCGTCCTCGGCCCGAACCGGGCCTTCCTCGGCTACATCTCGGCCGTGCTGCCCGCGCTCGGCGAGGTGGACGTCGAGCAGACCACCCTGGAGCGCCTGCTGGCGCCCGTCACTGTCACCCTCCCCGTCACCGCCGCCGACAGCGAGGCCGCCGCGCTGGTCAAGCACGACGTCCGGATGGCCGAGGTGCTGCGCAGAGCGCTGTACCGGCGGATCGCGAAGCCGGTCGAGCCGGTGACGGTGGCGGACGGCTCGTACCGGTGGCGGGTGCCCGAGGAGGAGCTGCGCCGCATCGTGGACGACACGCGCCGCGAGTCCCTGCCGTACGGAGTGGGCCGCGAACGGGTGCGGGCCCGGACGGTCGCCGCGATCCAGCGCCAGGCCGAGGCGCGCGGGCAGACGGCCGGCGCGGCCTGGACCCGCAAGATCGCCCGCGCCGTCACCCCGTTCCTGGACGCCGTCTGGCCCGCCGTCAAACCCGAGGAGGTCCTGTACGAGATCCTGCGCGGTCCGGCCGAGGGCACGCGCGACAGCGGCCCGGCGGAAGGCACGCGGGACGGCAGGTCGGCGGAAGGCACGCGGGACGGCGGGTCGGCGAAGGGCAGGCGGGACGGCGCGCTGACGGGGGCCGAATGGGAGGCGATCACCTGGGCCAAGCCGCCCCGCAGCGCCAAGAGCGCCAAGTGGACGGCGGCCGACCTCGTGCTGCTCGACGAGATCGCCGCCCTCATCGAGCGCCCGCGCGGCTACGGCCACGTCATCGTGGACGAGGCCCAGGACCTGTCCCCCATGGAGTGCAGGGCCGTGGCCAGGCGCAGCGAACACGGCTCGCTCACCGTGCTCGGCGACCTGGCCCAGGGCACCACGCCGTGGGCGGCCTCCTCCTGGCCGGAGCGCATGGCGCTGCTGGGCAAGCCGGACGGCCAGGTCATCGCCCTGACCACCGGCTTCAGGGTCCCGGCGGCCGTGGTGGAGCTGGCCAACACGCTGCTGGCGGCGCTCGGCACGCAGGTGCCGGCGACGCGCTCGTACCGCTCCGACGGCCGCCTGCGGGTCACCCGCGTGAGCGGGCTGGAGAAGGGCGTGGTGGAGGCGGCGCGCGAGGCGATGGCGTTCGAGGGGTCGATCGGGGTGATCGCGGCGGACGCCGACGTCGAGGCGATCACGTCCGCGCTCCGGGACGAGGGCATGGACGTGGACGAACGCCTCACCGTGCTGCCCGCCTCGCTGGCCAAGGGGCTGGAGTACGACCATGTGATCCTGGCCGAGCCCGCCGCCGTCGCCGAAGCCGAGCGGCGCGGCCTGAACCGCCTGTACGTCGCCCTCACCCGGGCCGTCTCCCGGCTGGACGTCGTTCACGCCAGGCCTCTGCCGCCCCAGCTATCTCATCCCATAAAAGCAGTTTGAAATCGGTATATGTCCTGGTTCGTTCGGCTCGACAGGACTGGGCCCTTCGGTGTGTGATGTTGTTCACGTCTCGAGAGGAGCCCGCAAGTGACCTCTTCGCAGGATCCGCCCCAGGGCGACGATCCCAACACCCAGTGGTCGCAGCCGCCCCCGTATCCGCAGCCTCCTTACAAGCAGCCGCCGAGCAACCAGGTCCTGTCGATCATCGGGTTCGTCTGCGCGGTGGTGGCCGTGCTGTTCATCCCGATCCTGTTCGGCCTGGCCGGCATCGTGCTGGGCATCGTCGGCCACACGCGGGGCGAGCCGCTGGGCAAGTGGGCCGCCGTCGCCGCCGGCGTCGGGATGATCATCGGCATCGCCCTCGGCGTGATCCTCGTGAGCAGCATGTCCTGACCCGAGCCGCCCCGGGCGTCACCGACTCCGTCTGACGTGACCCCCTCCCGGGGCGGCGCCGCCTTTCCCGCCCCACCCCATTCAGGCACGGCCCGCGCCCGCCGGCGAGCCGCCTTCCCCAAGCGCCCGCCCGCCGCCTCCGACCACGGGACGCGCGGCGCACACCGGGCCGCCCTCTCGACGCGCCACACCGGCCAGGCACCGGGCTCAACGACCCGACGCGTCCGACCGCAGAACGCGGATCCGACGCTGTCTCCAAACGTAGAACGCGCAGCGATTCCCCATTGCGTGGCGGATACTCGCGCACGTATGCTCGTGTACGAGTATTCGTCCACGAGGAGATGAGCCGGATGACGAAGCGGCGCAGGGTCGCGAACCTGCTGGCTCTGGCCGTGCTGACGGTGGCCGGGCAGCGGCCGATGCACCCGTACGAGATGGCCTCGGTGCTACGGGCGCGCGGCAAGGACCAGGACATGCCGATCAAGTGGGGATCCCTCTACACCGTCGTCCGCAACCTCGAGAAGCACGGCCTGATCGAGGCCGTGGAGAGCGGCAGGCAGGGCGCCCGCCCCGAGCGGACCGTCTACCGCGTCACCGAAGCCGGCCGGGAGGAGGCCGACGACTGGACGCGCGAGCTGCTGTCCACGCCCGTGCGGGAGCCGTCGGCGTTCGAGGCGGGATTGTCGGTGCTGGCCGGGCTCGGCCCGGACGAGGTGGTGCCGCTGCTGCGGCAGCGCCTGGAGCTGCTGGAGCAGCAGCTCCAGGACGCGCGCCGGGCGCTGGAGCGGGACCGGGAGGAGGTGCCGAGGCTGTTCCTCCTCGAGTCCGAGTACGCGCTGGCGATGCGGAAGGCCGAGGCGGGCTGGGTGAGCGCGCTGCTGGCCGAGCTGACCTCCGGCACGTTCCCCGGCCTGGACGGATGGCGGGCCTTCCACCGGACCGGCGACCTGCCCCCCGAGGTGGCGGACATCGCGGAGAGGGGCAGCACAGCGGATTGACCCCGGCGACCGGCGAAGAGCCCGGTGGCCGATCGCAAGACCGGCGGCGGTGCGGGAACACCGCCGCCGGGAGATCTTCGTACCGAAATGCCCGCGAAGCGGGACCCCGGACACGAGATGGCACTCGCAACAATAGCCGGGCTCCCCTTCACGGACCGAACCATGGGGAGCCATCATGACCACGACCACTCTCGACGCCGTGACCTCGAAGGACGGCACCACGATCAGCTACCGCCGGCTCGGCCGCGGCCCCGCGCTGGTGCTCCTGCACGGAGTCATGCAGAGCGGCCACAGCAACATCGAGCTGGCCCAGGCCCTCGCCGACGAGTTCACGTGCTACGTGCCCGACCGCCGCGGCCGGGGCCGCAGCGGCCCGTACGGTCCGGACTACCGCCTCGATCGGGAGGTCGAGGACCTCGACGCGCTGCTCACCGCGACCGGGGCGGACCGCGTCGTCGGCGTGAGCTCGGGCGCCATCGTCACGCTGCGCACCGCGCTCGTACGGCCCGGCCTGCGCAAGGCCGTCATCTTCGAGCCGCCGCTGGACGTCGACGGCTTCTACCCGGCCGGCTGGCTGGAGCGCTTCGACCGGGAGCTCGCGGCCGGCCGGATCCCGGCGGCGCTGGTCACCGGGATGAGGGCGGCGCGGCTGGGGCCCCAGTTCTTCAATGTCATGCCGCGGGCGGTCCTGGAGCTGCTCACGGGCATGATGCTGAAAAGTCAGGACAAGGCGGCGGTTGACGGGGAGCCGACGTTCCGGGAGCTGGCCCCGACGCTGCACTACGACGGGCAGGTGGTGGCGGAGACGGCCGGCAGCCTGGACGTCTACCGGCCGATCGGGGCGGAGGTGCTCCTGCTCGGCGGCACCCGCAGCCCCGCCCACCTGAAGTCCGTGCTCACGGGGCTGGAGCGCGTCCTGCCCCATGTCCGGCGCGTGGACCTGAAGGGCCTCGACCACAGCGCCACCTGCAACGCCGACCAGCGCGGACGCCCTGAGCAGGTCGCGGCCGCGATCCGCGATTTCCTCTCCTAGCGGGCCCTCAGGTGGTGGCGAGGGCGACCGTGGGCGACAGGCGGGCGGCGCGCATGGCGGGGTAGAGCCCGGCGAGCGTCCCGATCAGCAGGGTCGCCCCCACTGCCCCGCCCAGCGCCCACGGCGGGACCACCGGCGGCCAGCCCCGCGACAGGGCGTAACCCGCGGTCGCCAGGGCCCCCATGACCGCGCCCACCACCCCGCCCAGGGTGGACAGCAGCAGCGACTCGGCCAGGAACTGGATGCGTACCTGGCCGCGGGTGGCTCCGAGCGAGCGGCGCAGGCCGATCTCCTTGCGCCGCTCCAGCACGGAGATGACCATGGTGTTGGCCACCCCGACCCCGCCCACGAGCAGGGCCACCGCGCCGAGCCCGAGCAGCAGGTTGGTGAAGGCGCCCGCGGCGGCGGCCTTGGCGGCCAGGGCGTCCGACGGCCTGCTGACCGTGACCTCCTCCGGATTCTCGGGGTTGACGGTGCGGGGCAGCACCTGGCGCACCGACTCCACCGCCTCGTCCGAGGAGCGCTCGTAGATGGTGGTGGGGTAGCCGTCGAAGCCCAATAGCTCCTGCGCCGCGGGGAAGCCGACCAGGGCCGAGCGTTCGATCTCCGGAGCCAGCGGCATCGGCCCGAGGATACCGACGACCGTGAACCAGCGGCCGCCCATCCACACCTGCACGCCGGTCCTGGCCAGCCCGAGCCGTTCGGCGGCCTGCGCGCCGAGCACGACGGCAGGCTGGCGGGCGGTGGCGTCGTTGAGCCAGGTGCCCTTGGTCACCGAGCCCTCCAGAGTGGCCAGGAGGGTGGTGCTGGCCGCCTGGACGGCGATGCCGCCGGTGACGGACGCGGGGATGTGGTTGTTGCGGCGTACGGTGGCCTCCACGCCGCCCGTCGCCGCGGCCGTCCGGACCGGGCGGATGCGCTGGACCATGGCCAGCGCGCCGGTCGGCAGCTTGGCCTCCTCCCCGAACATGGTCTGCCCCGGAGCCACCGTGAGGAGGTTGGTGCCGAGCTTGTCGAGCTGGCGCAGGAGCTGCTCGCGGGAGGAGGACGAGATCCCGATCACGGCGATCATCGTCGCGATGCCGATGGCGATGCCGAGGGCCGACAGGATCACCCTCGTCGGGCGGGCGCGCAGCCCGGCGGCCCCGACGCGCAGGACGTCCCCGGGGCTGAGCCGGCCGGGTGCGGGCCGCGCCCCGGCTCGGTGGTGGTGGTCGGTCAACGCCCGGCTCCTCTCAACAGCTCGACGGGGCTCAGGTGGTCGTGCTCGTGGCCGTCGACGACGAGCCCGTCGCGCAGGCGTACCTGGCGGGAGCACCAGCCGGCGATCTCGGCGTCGTGGGTGATGACGGCCACGGTGGTGCCGGCCTCGTGCAGGTCCGCCAGGACGGCCAGCACGTCGGCGCCCGCGTGGGAGTCCAGGTTGCCCGTCGGCTCATCGGCCAGGAGCAGCGGCGGGTCGCCCGCCACGGCCCGGGCGACGGCCACCCGCTGCTGCTCGCCGCCGGACAGCTCCGACGGCCGGTGCCGGAGCCGGTGGCCGAGCCCGACCCGGTCCAGCGCGGCGGCGGCGCGTTCGCGGCGGGCGCGGCGGCCCGTGCCGGTGTAGAGCAGGCCGTCGGCGACGTTGTCGAGCGCGCTGACCCCGGGCGAGAGGTGGAACTGCTGGAAGACGAACCCCAGAGTGCGCGAGCGCAGCCCGGACAGCTCCCGGTCCGACAGGGTCGCGACGTCGTGACCGGCGACGCGCACAGTGCCGGAGGTGGGGCGGTCGAGGGTGCCGATCATGTGGAGCATGGTGGACTTGCCCGATCCCGACGGGCCGACGATGGCCAGCAGGTCTCCCCGGTCGATGGTCAGGTCCACGCCGCGCAGGGCGTGCACGTCTCCGGCGTACGTCTTGGTCACCCCGCACAACTCGACGATGCCGTTCACTGGGCCGTTCCCTGGGCCGTTCACGGGGCCGTTCCCTGGGCCGTTCACTGGACCGGCACCCCGACCTTCATGCCCTCGGCCAGCCCTTCGCCCTTGATCTCGACCAGGCCGCCGCCGAAGGCCCCGGTCTCGACCGCCACGATCCGGCTCGCCGCGCCCTCCGCCACCTCGACCCCGAAGCCGCCCTCGCGCAGCGCCAGCAGCGCCTCGACAGGTACCGCCAGCACGTTCGCGTGCCGCGCACTGGCCATCTCCACCTCGACCGGCGCCTGATCCAGCTTCGTCCGCGGCGGCCTGGCGAGGGTGATGTCCACGTCGATGGTGGTGGTCGCGTCCCGTTCGGACCCGGAGGACTCCGCGACCGTCCCGACCGACGTGATCCGGCCGGCGGCGCGCTCGCCGCCGGGGAGGGTCACCGTGACCTTGGCGCCCTTGCGGGCCAGCGACTGGTCGCCGGTGTCCAGGTCCACGTGCACCAGGCGGCGGATGCCGCTCACCGTGAGCGCCTGCTGTCCAGGCGCGGTCCTGGCGCCGACCTCGGCCTTGGCGTCGGTCACGCGTACGGCGGCGGGCTGGAACACGACCTGGGCCGCGTCCACCCGCCCGCTCTCCTCCAGTCCCCTGCCCTCCTGCCAGTCCTTGACCGCCTGCTCGGTGGCGTAGCTGAAGTGGTCGTCCACGGTGAGGTAGTCGCCGTACCCGAGCGCTTTGAGGTTGCGCTCCAGCTGCTCGACGTCCGGCCCGTCGGATACGCCTCGCTGCAGGGTCCGGTACAGCGGCAGGCTGCCGTACATGAGCACGAGCGGCCTGCGGTCCACCTTGAGCAGCGGACGGCCTCGGCGGACCACCGCTCCCTGGGCGGCCACCCACGTCACGGTGCCGGAGGCGCCCGAGGCGACCCGGCGCTCCCCCGCGTAGGTGAGGGCGCCGTCCACGGTCTTGGTCTCCACCAGGTCCTGCCGGGTGATGTCCGCGGTGGCCGGGACCGGGGGCCTGGCGGGCGTGGCGGCGCCGGGGACGCCGTCGTTCATGACGGCCACCGCGGTCCACGTCGCGGCGACGGCCAGGACGGTGCCGCCGCTCAGCAGGATCCCCTTCCTCATGACGCTTCCCCTGGCTTCTTGCCGCCGCCGGGCGCGTACTGCTCGCAGGCCTTGTGCGCGGCCTCGATCTTCTGCTGCGAGCCGTTCCTCATCTCGAAGCGCATGCCCTCGCCGGGCTTGGGGTCCGGCATGTCCACGCCGTGCTGGCGCATGCACTGCGCGAACTTGACCATCTGGTCGTAGTCCTGCTGGCTGGGCGTGTGGTCGCGGACGACGGCGTCCATGATGGGCTGGCAGGCCTTGTGTGCCTTGTCCATCTTGTCGCGGCCCACCCCCTTGGGGACCTCTACCTTCAACTGGCCGTTCTGTGGGTCGGGGACGTCGATGCCGTGCTCGCGCATGCACTGCGCGAACTTCAGCTGAGCCTCCTCCGGGTCCATTGACACCGACGGGGAGGCCGTGGGTCCGGCGGACGAGGTGCCGGCGCTGGCCACGCCGTCGTCCTTGGGCGCCGTGCCTCCGCACGCGGCCAGCGCCAGCGTGAGCGGGACGGCTACCAGCAACAGCCGTATATTCATGACATTCACTCCTCCGCGCCCGGGGTCCTTCGCCCGGGGTGCGGCCTCACTCCAGCCCATGGGGTGCTAGAACCGGATAAGCCCGCCCGGCGCGCTTATCCGGCCCTAACACGTGATCCGTCACGCTCGGGTGCCAGAGGAAAGGGGCCGGCGATGCGGGTGCTTGTCGTCGAGGACGAGGAACGGCTGGCGGACGCGGTCGCGCGCGGGCTCCGGCTGCAGGCGATCGCCGTGGACGTGGCCTACGACGGGCAGGACGCCCTGGAGCGGGCCGCGTACGTGGACTACGACGTGGTGGTGCTCGACCGGGACCTGCCCGAGGTGCACGGCGACGACGTGTGCCGGCGGCTGCGCGAGGGAGGCGGGGGCGGCCGGGTGCTCATGCTGACCGCGGCCGGCCAGATCCGCGACAAGATCGACGGGCTGTCGCTGGGCGCGGACGACTACCTGGTCAAGCCGTTCGCGTTCGCCGAGCTGGTGGCCCGGGTCCGGGCGCTGGCCCGCCGCTCGCCCCGCTCCGCGGCGCCCCCGCTCGAACGCGGCGGCGTCGTGCTCAACCCGTCCCGCCGCACGGTCACCAGGGACGGGCGGCCCGTGTCGCTGAACCGCAAGGAGTTCGACGTGCTGCGCGTGCTGCTCGGCGCGGGCGGCGAGCTGGTCACCTCCGGCGAGCTGCGCAGGCGCGTCTGGGACGAGCACGCGGACGCGGGCACGGGCGCGCTGCGGGTCACGATCACGTCGTTGCGCAAGAAGCTCGGCGTGCCGTCGGCGATCCTGAACGTGCCCGGCAAGGGGTACCGGCTTTGATCGTCGAGCAGGGGCGGTCGTGGTGGAGCAGCAGGCGGCTGCGGCTGCGGCTCACTCTGCTGTACGGCGGCCTGTTCTTCGTGGCCGGGTCGATCCTGCTCTGGCTCACCTACCTCATCACCGGCCAGGCGCTGAACCAGCAGTTCGTCACCGGCTTCCGGAAGATCCAGAACCCGCCCGCGGACGTGGCCGCGACGCGCCCGATGGTCGGGGACGTCATCTTCCAGGGCGACATCGAGAACCGGGCCGGCAACGTGCTCAGCGAGATGGTCCGCTCGTCCATGCTCGTGATGATCCTGGTCGGCGTGGTCGCGCTCGTGCTCGGCTACGTGGTGGCCGACCGGGCGCTGCGCCCGCTCGACCGGGTGACGGAGGCGGCGCAGCGGCTGTCGGAGAGCACCCTGCACGAGCGCATCGGGATGCGGGGCCCGCCCGACGAGGTCAGGCGGCTGGCGGACACATTCGACGCGATGCTGGAGCGGCTGCACCGGGTGTTCGACGCGCAGCGGCGGTTCATCGCCAACGCCTCGCACGAGCTGCGCACGCCGCTGGCGATCAACCGTACGGTGCTGGAGGTGTCGCTGGAGGAGCCGGCCGCGTCGGAGGACCTCAAGGCGCTGGCCAGGGCGTTGCTCGGCACGAACGCCCGCTACGAGCGGCTCATCGAGGGCCTGCTGCTGCTCGCGCAGTCGGAGCAGGAGCTCACCGTGCGCAAGCCGGTGGACCTGGAGCAGGTCGTGCGCACCGCGCTGGAGCAGATCGACCTGCAGTCGCGCAAGCGGCCCGTCACGCTCCACCAGGACCTGCGGCCGGTGCTGGTCGAGGGGGATCCGCTGTTCCTGGAGCGGTGCGTGTTCAACCTGCTGGAGAACGCGATCAAGCACAACGTGCGCGACGGCGAGATCTGGCTCGCGCTGCGGCGGCAGGGCGGCGACGCGGTGGTCACGGTGCGCAACACCGGGCCGGCGGTGCCGCCGTACGAGGTGGACGACCTGTTCGAGCCGTTCAGCCGGCTCCACGGCGACCGGGTGCGCTCGTTCAAGGGTGCGGGGCTGGGGCTGTCGATCGTGCGGGCCATCGTGCGTGCGCACGGCGGCCAGGTCACCGCGGCCGCCCGGCCGGAGGGCGGGCTGAGCGTCACCCTACGGCTGCCGCACGGCCCGTCGTGAGACCCGGCCCCGGCGTCCCCGTCCGGACCTCCGTGACATCCTTGAAGTGTGCTGTCGCCAATCGACGTGCTGCAGGAGCAGATCAGGTCCCATTTGACCGCCTTCGACCGCCGGCAGGTCCCGCCCACCGGCGGGGTGCGCAGGGCCGCCGTCACCGTGTGCGTCCTGGAGGACGCCGAACGGGTCCCGTACACGATCCTGATCAAGCGGGCCGCCCACGGGCGCAACCCGGGTCAGTGGGCGCTGCCCGGCGGGCGCCTGGACGACGGGGAACGCCCCGTGGACGCGGCGCTGCGCGAGCTCGCCGAGGAGACGGGCGTCACCGGGGTCGAGGTGGCCGGGATGCTCGACGACTTCGTCACCGACTCCGGCTTCGTCATCACGCCGGTGGTGGCGTTCGGCGGCGTCCAGCAGCCGGTGGCCGACCCGCGCGAGGTGGCCTCGGTGCACGACGTGCCGCTGGAGTGGTTCCTGGCGCCGGGGGTGCCGCGCTGGCGCGGGAAGATGCTGCAGATGCCGCTGGGGCCGTCCATCGTGGTCCACGCGCCGACGGGGGCGATCCTGTGGCAGTTCGCCGAGGTGGCGCTGCGCGGCCGCGAGCAGCGGGTCTTCGACGTGAAGCAGCCGCGCTGGACGAGGACCTGACCGGGCGCTCCCGGTCAGGTCCAAAGCGTCCTACGCGTCCTACGCGTCCTGCGCGTCCTGCGCGTCCTGCGCGCGGACGAACGCGTTGACGATCATCGGCAGCGACGCGTCCAGGCCCGCCACGTTCAGCACGCCCTCGTCGCCGGGGTCGCCGATCGAGTAGCCCGCGGCGGTCATCGCCGCGACGACCACGCGCGCCTCCGCCGCCACGGTGCGGCGGTAGGCGCCGAGCTCCTGCGAGGGGTGGGCGCGCCCCGCCCACGTCTCGTTGTCGGTGAACACCACGATGCCGTCCACCGCCATCCGCTGCTCGCGCGCCCAGCGGAACGGCAGCGACAGGTCGGTGCCGCCGCCGGACGGCCGCCAGGAGCCGATCTCGCGCAGGTTGGTGCGCGGGGTCACCTTCGAGGCGTGGACGCCGGTGTCGACGTCGATGACGTGCACGGTCCCCTTCTCGATGCGGGCCAGCATGACGGCCATCGCGCAGCCCACCTCGTACGGCGAGCCGATCTTCGAACCACCGACCACGACGTCGCCGCCGTACCAGCCGCCCGACATCGACCCGGAGGAGTCCACCGCGACCAGCAGCCGCCGGCCCGTGGGCCGGACGGTGCCGAAGGCCAGCTCGTACGTCTCCTCCAGCGCGTCCCGGATCGCCGGGACCGGTGCCCACGTGTGCGCGTCGGCGCGCGGGTTGGGCTGGGCGCGGCCCGAGCCGTACACGCGCAGCGCCAGGAACGCGTCCATCGGGTGGATGCGCGCCCGCAGCAGCGCGTCGCGGTCGGTGAGCCGGGCGACCGCGCGCCGGGTGGCCTCGCCCGTCGGGGTGAGCGTGCCGATCCGCGTCATGCGGGCCAGGTTGCGCAGCAGCGCGGTCATGCCGATCGTGTCGACCAGCGCGTCCCACACCTTCGGATCCCTCAGCACGGCGTCCGGCAGGAACTCCCACGGCACCTTGCGCTCGGTCACCACCTGGATCGCCTCGCGGGCCGTGGTGACGGCCTTGGCGCTCAGGAACCGGTCCACCGACTCCAGCGTCTCGCGCGCCTGCTCGTCGGAGACGTTGCCGGCGATCCAGCCGAACAGCCGCGCCCGCTGCGGGCCGTCCGCCTTGGGGTGGGCGATGCGCAGGACGTCGCGCAGGTCGAACGTCTCACCCTGCGGCGTCCTGCGCTGGCGGGCCTTGCACACCTTGAACGCTATGTCGTCGGGGCTGCCGGTGGTGAACCAGGAGGCGAGCGCCGTACGCAGCGAGCGGCCGGTGACCGGCGCGGTGCCGCGCGCGGTCGGCTTGCCGCCGAGGTTCTTGTAGTAGCCGAAGAAGGAGGCGAGGTGGTCGGTCGTGCGGGCCACCTTGGGCAGGGCGAGCTTGGCCGCCTGCCGGGTGGCCGCGTCGCCGCGGGCGTAGGCGGCGGCCAGCGCGAACAGCGCCGGTCGCTGCTTGGGAGCGCGCGGCGGGCGCGCGGTCGAGATGCCGGTGAGCAGTTCGACGACGCGCGGGCCGTCCTCGGCGATCGCCTCGAACAGCGCGGCGGCGTTGCCGGCGGTCAGCTGTTCCTGCGACACGTAGTAGGTGCCGCCCGTGGTGCCGAGGATCAGGAAGTCCTCGACGCGCTGCCACAGGTCCTTCTCGAAGACGAAGCCGCCCGCCGCGTTGCGCACCTGGTCGGTGCGGCCGGGCAGCGGCTGGGTCTGCGGCGTGGCGAACGCGGAAACGCCGGCGAGGGGGTCACGGTTTCGCGCCATAGTTTTCACCTCGTACGTCTCGACCCGCCCGAATGACGGATATGCAGAAAAAATGGGGGCGGATGTGGAAATGCCGACCGGCCTTTTACGGCGCGCTGCCACTACGCGACGCGCGGGCGCACCCGCGCGGCGGGGAGTCGAACCCCGCGCTTCCGGCACCTGAAGCGATAACCGGCCTGCTTCGACCCGCCCCCGAGGCTCGGAGAGGGCACGGATATGGGGGCGTCCACCGGCGTTGGCGCTCTGCCGACTGAGCTACCGGAGCGTTGGCCCCGGGCAGGACTCGAACCTGCGACTCCCCATTAAAAGTGGTAACCGACGAACTTCGACCCGTGCCCTCACCGAGTCTCACTGACATTCTGGATTCAACACGGAATGCCAATGGGGGCTCAAATCATTTTCCCGATCTCGTCGAGGGCGAGCGGGGCCGCGCTCACCGTGAGTGACCGGGACGAACCGGACCTCCAGGGGTCGAAGATCGCCAAGCTCAGGTCACGTGTCGCCCATGAGGGGGGCGCGATTACCCCCATGCCCGGACCGTGTGCTTAACTCGAGTTGCCGATGTGGTCTGTGTCCCCCGGGCCGCAAATTACCGCCTTCACGGAATACCGTTCGGCTGGAGCCGTGTTGTGCACCTCGCCGAGGAGGCGACCGCCACATCGGCCTTAACGACTTTTCCAGGCGTCCCGCCCACCGGCGGGGCGCCTGCTTTATGGTGGGGTGGCCGACCGGCCCGATGATCAGGAGAGCTCGTTGCTGTACGAAGTGGTCAAGTTCGCCGCCGCGCCGCTCGCGAACGCGATGTGCCGGCCGCACATCTCGGGCGCGGCGCACGTGCCCAGGAGCGGGCCCGCGATCCTGGCCGCCAACCACCTGTCGATCCTCGACTCGTTCCTGCTGCCCGCGCTGCTGCCGCGGCACGTGACCTTCACCGCCAAGAACGAGTACTTCGACGGCAACCCGGTCTCCGGCTTCTTCATGCGACTGGGCGGCAGCCTGCCGATCGACAGGGAGAGCGCGCACGCCGCCCAGACCATGCTCGACTCCGCCGCGGACCTGCTGGAGCGCGGCGAGCTGTTCGGCATCCACCCGGAGGGCACCCGCTCCCCCGACGGCCGCCTCTACCGCGGCAAGGTCGGCGTGGCCTGGCTGACGCTCAAGACGGGCGCCCCGGTGCTTCCCGTGGCGCTCAGCGGCACCGAGAGGGTGCTGCCGGTCGGCTCGAAGGTGCCCAGGCCCGCGCGGATCGGCATCGCCATCGGCGAGCCCATGCGGTTCGAGGGCGACCACACCAAGGCCCGCGACCGGCGGCGGGTGACCGACGAGATCATGGCGGCCATCCAGAAGCTGTCCGGGCAGGAATACGTGCCGACCTACGCCGCCAGCTTCAAGGCGGCCAACGGCGTGTCATGACAATGTCGTCGAGGATCAGGGGGATCTAGCGTGGCGCGTGGTCGTACCATCGCGATCGTGTCCGGCGCCACCGTGCTCGCGGTGGGGGCCGCGGCCGGTGGCGCGTACTACCTGCTGCACACCAGAGGGACGCCCGCCGAGACGGCGCAGCGCTTCTCCGCCGCATGGCAGGCCGGCAACTGGGCCGCCATGGGGGCGGAGCTCGCCAAACCACAGCAGCTCAACGCGTACGACCAGCAACGCAGCGCACTCGCCGTCGAGTCGACGGACATCAAGCTCGGCAAGATCACCGAGACCGGCGACAACCGGGCCCGCGCCCCCTACACCGCGACCCTGAACCTCAAGAACATCGGCAAGTGGTCCTACCAGGGCCAGATCGACCTCATGGTGGCCGACCGCACCTGGAAGGTGGACTGGAAGCCCGCCACGCTCTACCCGTCGATGACAGCCGGGGCCGAGTTCAAGCTCAAGACGCGCTGGCCCGACCGCGCCGAGATCACCGACGCCCAGGGAGACCGGATCGACACGGGCGCGGTCGGCGGGTCGGTGCAGCAGCTCGTCGGCTACCTCGACAAGGCCGGCAAGAAGGACGTGGCCAAGCTGGGCTCCTCCTACAAGGTCGGCCAGGCGATCGGGCGCGGCGGGCTGCAGGAGACGTTCCAGAAGCGGCTGGCGGGCACGCCCGCCACCGAGATCCAGCTCGGCGACAAGACGCTGGAGACCATCGAGGGCAGCGACGGCGAGCCCGTCCAGACCACGCTCGACCCGCGCGCGCAGGCCGCGGCGGTGGGCGCGGTCAAGGACATGAAGAAGCCCACGTCGATGGTGGCGATCAAGCCGTCCACGGGCGAGATCCTGGCCGTGGTCAACAACCAGGGCGGCTTCAACCGGGCGCTGGACGGCCGCTACCCGCCCGGCTCGACGTTCAAGGCGGTCACGGCGATCGGCCTGCTGGCGGCCGGGATGTCGCCGTCGGACACGGTGACGTGCCCGATGTACGCGACCATCGGCGGACTTAAGGTCCGCAACTCCGACAAGGAGGCGTTCGGGTCGCTGTCGTTCCTCGACTCGTTCGCCCACTCGTGCAACACGACGTTCGCGCCGCTGGCCGAGCAGAAGCTGGGCGCCGACAAGCTGCTGAAGACGGCCGAGGACGTGGGCTTCAACCAGCCCCTGAACATCGGGGTCCCGGCCGCCAAGGCCAGTTTCCCCCGGGCCGAGTCCGACGCGGAGCTGGCCGCGGAGTCGTTCGGGCAGGCCAGGATCACGGCCAGCCCGCTGACGATGGCCTCGGTGGCCGCCGCCATCGCGGACGGCACGTGGCGGCCGCCGACGCTGGTGCCCTCGTTGAAGCAGAAGGCCGCCGAGCGCCCGCTGCCCGACGGGGTCAAGGACCAGCTGCACTCGATGATGGCGGCCGTGGTGTCCAAGGGCACGGCCAAGGCGGCCGGCCTGCCCGCCGGCACGTACGGCAAGACCGGCACGGCCGAGTTCGGCACCGGCGACGACCTGGACACCCACGCCTGGTTCATGGGCTTCAAGGAGGACGTGGCGTTCGCGGTGGTCGTGGAGGGCGGCGGCGCGGGCGGCAAGGTCGCGGCGCCGGTGGCGGCGTCGTTCCTCAAGGGGCTCTGACGGCCGCGACCAGGTGAACCGGCCTCTGACCTGGGCAGAACTCGGTTGTGCTGGGGATCGGTGGCAAGGAGTACGCGGCGCGGCAGGCGGCCATGGGGCGGCTGGCCGCGCGGGCGGGGTTCCGCGGGGTGGTGGCCTGGTCGAGAGGCGGTTCGGCGCAGGACCATTATGCCGACGTCTACTACCTGACGGGTTTCTACCAGCACCAGCCGTTCGTCCCCGACTTCCCCGGCCACTGGCGGGCGCGGGGCCACGCGGCCGTCGTCCTGCCCGTGGACGACCCCCCTCTCAGCGAGCACACCGCCGTCCTGCTGACCAACTCCAAGGACCTCCAGGAGCCCCGGCCGGCGGCGCGGGTTCATGTGACGCCCGATCTCGTGGACGCCCTGGCCGAGCAGATCAGGGAGTCGATCCGGCCGGGCCGGGTCGCGTTGATCGGCTACGAGGCGATGGCCGCGCCGTGGTGGTGCCGGCTGCGTTCGGTGCTGCCGGGGCACGAGCTGGTGTGCGCCGACGACCTGGCCTGGGAGGCGCGCCGGATCAAGAGCCCCGCCGAGCTTGACCTGCTGCGCGCCTCGGGGGCGCTCGGGGTGCGCGCGGTGTCCGCCGCCCGGGAGGCCGCCGTACCGGGCGCCACCGAGGCCGACGTGGCGGCGGCCGCGATCGCCGAGATCGTCCGGGCGGGCGGCGCCTACTCCGGCATGGGCATCTCCTCCGGCGCCGAGTCCTACACCTTCGCCGCCTCCGGCCCGACGCCCTACTCCGCCGACCGGCGGCTGGCCGAGGGCGACCTGATCAGGATCGATCTGTACGGCTCCGTGCGCGGCTACCTGTTCGACCTGGCCCGTACGTGGGTCGTCGGCGGCGAGCCGACCACCGAGCAGCGGCGGCTGCTGGAGGCGGTGCGGGAGAGCGTCTCGGCCGGGATCGAGCTGCTGCGGCCCGGCCGGCGCTTCGGCGAGGTGGCGCGGCGGTGCCAGCAGGTGTTCGAACGGTCGGCGTTCGCCGTCCACCACGGACTGCCCTGGTCGGAGACGGACGGCCTCTGGGGCCACGGGCTCGGCCTGTCGCTGGAGCCACCGTGGATCACCGAGGGCGGGCCCGACTCGGACGGCCTGATCGAGGCCGGAATGTGCCTGGCGCTGGAGCGCAGGATCGCGATGCACTCCGTGGGGGGCGCCAGCCATGAGGAGGACGTCATCGTCACCGACTCCGGCCCCGAAGTCATCACCCGCGACCCTTGAGACTTGTTATCCGGCTGTGTAAATTTACTCGCATGGATAACAAAGTGTGGGCTCCCGTCCGGGCCCTCTTCGTGGCCGTGCTCGTCATCTCCGTCGCGACCCTCGGCGTGGCCGCCCTCATCGGCGGCAACTGGGTGGTGTGGCTCCGCGGCGCCGCCGTGGCCGTGGCCGCCGTCTGGCTCGTCGCCCTGGCGGGGCAGGCCGCCCGGGGCAAGAGGTCGGCCTACGTACGCATCCGCTTCGTCTCCATCGCCGCCCCCATCGGGATCGTGCTCATCCTCGTCGCCCCGGACAGCGGCTATCCCGGCTGGATGAAGGCGGAGCAGGCCGTGGTCGGCGTGCTGGTCGCCGCCGTGGCCCTCCTCGTCAACCGACGTGCCGTACGGCAGGCGTTCCCGAAGCGTGGCAAGCTGGGCTGAATGCAGAGCTCTGCCCCCCGCCGGGCGGCCACCGAGGCCCGCAAAGCACAGATCGCCTCCGCCACGATCGCCGTGCTGGCGCGGCGCGGCTACGCGGAGACCACGTTCGAGGCCATCTGCGAGCAGGCGGGGCTCAGCAGCAAGCGGCTGATCTCCTACCACTTCTCCAGCAAGGACCAGCTGTTCGAGGCCGTCGTCCGCCAGGTCGTCGAGGACGCGGCCGCCTTCATGCGCCCGGCGCTCGACGCCGCCTCCGGGGCGCGCGCCCAGCTCGAGGCGTTCATCAGGGCGAACATCGCCTTCATCGCCGCCCATCCCGAACACGTGCGGGCGGTGCAGCAGATCGCGTTCAACCAGGTGCCCGTGGGCGGTGAGGAGCAGGACGCCGCGGTCGCCAGGCTGGCGGCGCTGTTCGCGGAGGGGCAGCGGGCGGGGGTGTTCCGGGAGTTCGACGGGGTGTTGATGGGTACGACGCTGCGCGCGTCCATCGACGGGGTGGCCGACCGCCTCGTCAAGGGCCTCGACCCTGATCGGTGCGCGGACGAACTGGTCGAGATCTTCGACCGCGCCACGCGCACCTGACCTCGCCTATCACCCGGCAGCGCGGGCGCACTCACGCCTGACCTCGCGGGCCACCGCGAAGCGCAGGCGCGCTCACGCCCGACCCCACGACTCGGCGGGCCATAACCACGGAACGGTCGATACCGTAGATTCGTCCTCGGGTGGCGTGGCGCGCCGGCTCGGCGATGGCCAGACCGGGGCCGACACCCGGTCCGTGGGCTGCACGTCGAGCTGGGACACCACCCAGCGGTTGCGTTGGCGATTGGAGACGCGGTGAGCCACAACGTATCCGGCCAGTCGGCCGAACTGACGTACGACCTGGGCTATCACGGGCTGCTTGAGCGTCTTCGATCTCACGGACGCCAGTCAACGGCTCCAAGTGCCCTTGAAGCCGAGCCGGACGAGCTGTTGACGATCGGCGAGCTGGCCAGGACCACCGGCGTGGCCACCTCGGCGTTGCGCTACTGGGAAGAGCTCGGCCTGCTCCCCGCCCCGACCCGGGTCTCGGGCCAACGGCGCTACCCCGCCTCGGCGTTGGCGATCGTCGGCCTGATCCTTTCGTTGCAGGACGTGGGCTTCTCGCTGCGCGAGCTGAAGGTGCTCATCACCTCTCGTTACGAAGACGTCGACGCCTGGCGCGAGCTCCATGAACGCAAGCTCGCCGAGCTCGACGAACGGATCGCCCAGGCGCAGGCCGCGCGCACCGCCATCGCCCACGGCCTGGCCTGCGGGCACCCGGAGGGCATCTTCCACTGCCCCACCTTCGCCCGTGTCATCGCCGCCCGCCTCGCCGGATCCCCTCTCCACGAGGCCCACTCCCACTGACCACCTCACCCCGATCACCTCGGCCGGAGACTCCGGCGGGCGCGCTCCAGGTCGTCTCTGGCGGTCTTGGTCAGCGTCTGCTCGGGGCCCATGACGGCCTCGAACCGGTTCACGACCCATTCGTACTCGGCGAGCGCGTCCGCGATCCGTCCCACTGCCTCGTACGCCGTGGCCAGGCCGTGCCGGGTGATCAGCGTGTCGGGATGGTCTGCGCCCAGCAGCCGCGCCTGTTGCCCGGCGACGTGCTCGTACAGCTGGACAGCCTCATCGGCCCTGTCCGCCGCCTTGTAAGCGCGCGCGAGCTGTCCTTTGACGACCCAGGTATCGGGATAGTCGTGATCGAAGAGCCGCTCGTGATCGGCTATCAGCCGCTGGAACAGCTCGATGCCGCGCTCGGGCCGGCCGCCCTCGACGTTGGTGTACGCCTGGAAATAGCGCGCCGCGAGCAGGGTGGGATGGCCGGGTTCGAGTGCCCGCTCCTGGTCGGCCACCACCTGCTCGATCATCGGCACCGCCTCCGGTGCCCTGCCTCCCATCGTGTACGAGAAGGCCACCGACGCGCGTGACCACAACGTATCCGGATGATCGTCACCGAGGACGCGGGAGCGGTCGGCCGCGACGCGTTGGTAGAGGGCGGCGGCTTTCATCGCCTGGCCGGCGTACTCGAAGGCGTGCGCCAGCGTGTGCCGGGCCGCGAGGGTGTCCGGGTGCTCAGCGCCCAGGAGCCTCTCGCGCCCTCTGACGACGGCTTCGGCGACCGGGACGGCCCGGAGCCCGTCGTTGAGATAGACCAGATGGGAGGCCACGACGTGGCGGACCCGCAGCACGAGCTCGGCCGCCGCGCGCAGGTGCGCGAACTCGTCGTCGGGGACCCGCTCGACGGCCTCCCACAAGGCCGCCGCGTGCTCGGAAACCGCCATGATCGTGGGGAACTTCCGCCAGGTGTCCTGGTCGGAGACGTCCTCGACCGCCACGCACAGCCGTTGCCCGGCTGTCTCGATCAGCTCGGCCAGGGTGCGGTCGCGTCCAGCCTGATCGCGTACCGCACGCCGGACGAGGCGGTGGACGAACGCGGTCGTGTCGCTCCGGCTGAAGGTGACCAGCGATCGTGCGCCCAGCTCGGCCAGAGCCGGTTCCGCCTGCGGGCCGAGCAGCTCGAACCCAACGCCCGAGGTCGACAGCACGGACAACTCTCCGAGCAGGCGCGCGGCCGCCGGGCCGGTCTGCCCGACCGACAGCATGATCGCCTGCGCGACTCCGGTGGGGTACTGCTCTCCGCGAGGCCGCGCGAGGAGCACCTCGATGGGGGTGGCGTGCAGCCGCCCCAGGTAGGAGTCGCACGACAGGCGCGGCGGGCCGACCAGGGCGGCTGCGGCGATGCCCAGGGCGAGCGGCAGGCGGTCCAGTTCCTCGGCGAGCAACCGGAAGCCCTCGTCGTCCGCGCCCACCCGCGTGCGGAGGTACTTCACCGCCTCGGCCTCTGTGAACTGCTCCACCGCAACGATCGTGGCGAGCCGTTCGAACGAATGATCATTGGTGGTGATCAGCACGCGAGCTCGGCCGTGCGACGGGAGCAGCGGCGCGAGCAGATCGGGGTCCGTCGCATTGTCGAACACGACCAGATACGGCCCGCGCCGCTCCTGAAGCCAGGCTCTGACCTTGCGGGCCACGGTCGCCGGGTCGTCCGCGTCGCTGCGTAACCCGGCTTCGGTGGCCAGCTGATCCACGGAACCGTGAAGCTGGTCGACGGTCTCGGCGTGCAGCCACGCCACCGGGATGCCGCGTTCGATGCAGCGCCGGGCATAGGCGGCCGCCAGGTGGGTCTTGCCCACGCCGCGTCCCCCGACCAGCGCACACACCGCCGCCGTGCGGCGGGTGGAGAACAGCTTGTCGATGCGTTCGCTCAGATCCGAACGCGGCTGGAAGGCCTTCGGCTCGCGCGGCACGTCACCGACCGTGCGCAGGTCCCGCTTCGAACCGGACGGCGGGCCGGCGCCCGGTTCCGCCTGACCGGCCCAGATGGCGAGCGGCGTTCCGGGGAGCAGGACGACCAGACCGACGACGATGCTCGTGCTGTCCAGTCCGAGCCCGTTCGCCACACAGATCCACCAGGCCAGAACCCCGGCCGTCGACGGCAGCGTCGCCGCGATCACGACCTTGAGCCAGCGCGGCATCTCAGCCCTTTCTGCGCGAGAACGGTTCTGTGATGAATCGGAAGGCCGTACTCGACGAGTGTCACACGCCGCCACCACCTTGTCGCGGGCCGATCATGGGAGGGCTCGCCGCAGGCGCCGGAAGCCATGAGCTCCCAGGTCCCCCTCGGGCGAGACCCGGACCGACAAAGCCGTCCCCGAACTCGCGGCACCTCTCACCTCGAACGCAGTCGCCATCGAGCTTGATCTCATGGATCAACGTACAAAGAGCCGACCAGGCAACCCCCGGCCGCGCCAACCTCACCCCCGTCACCAACCCCACAACCCGAGGCACCGCCAACCTCGCTTCCGCCCCCAACCCGACAACCCCCGCACCGCCGACCCCACAACCGACCTCAACCCCGCAACCCCCCGCACCACCAGCCTCGCTCCACCGCCAGACCACAACCCTCGACACCCTCAACGTCACGCGAACGCAACCTCACAACCACCGCCATCGCCAATCTCGCCCCCTGCCGATCCCGCAACTCCGGCACCGCCGACCCCACCGCCACCTCACCCCCACGGCTCCTGGTGCGGCTGCCCGTCTGTACACGACCGGGAGCGATCGCGCTTGTCCGCCAAGCAGGCCAGGGGTTGCATACAGTGTGTCCATTGCATGCAATGTATGCCGTCCGCTAACCTGATCCGCATGCAGACCGATGTGGCGCGGAGGCGGCTGAGGGAGTTGATCCTCGACGGCACGTACCCGCCCGGGGCGCGGTTGACCGAGATGGAGGTCGCGACCGCCCTGGACATGAGCCGCACCCCCGTCCGCGAGGCGCTCCGCGCGCTGGCCGCCGACGGGCTCGTGCAGCCCTCCGGGCGCGGCGTGGTGGTCGTGGCGTTGGAGCAGGGCGACCTGAACGAGGCGTACCAGGTGCGGGCGGCGCTGGAGGCGCTCACCGCCGAGCTGGCCGCAACCCGCCAGCGCGAGGGCCGCATCGCCCCCGCCGACCTCGCCTCGCTCCGCGAGATCGCGATCGAAACCGCCACGGCCACCGCCGAGGGGCGGTTGGCCGAGGCCGTGCGGCTCAACCGCCGCTTCCACCGGGTGATCGCCGAGCTGTCGGCCAACTCGATGGCACTGCACGCGCTGGAACGCATCTGGGATCAGATCCAGGTGTCCACGTTGCGCTCGCTGGCGCCGCCGTCGCGGCCCGCGTACGTGTCGGGCCAGCACGAGGAGCTCGTCGCCGCGATCGTTCTGGGCCACCCGGAGGAGGCCGCCAGGGTCGCCCGCGCACACGTACTCGACACCCGTAACATCACCCACAGCGAGGAGGACGAAGCATGACCCGCGAGCACACATACCCGGTCGTGGTGACCTGGACCGGCAACAAGGGCACCGGCACCAGCGGATACCGTGACTACGGCCGCGAGCACGAGCTGACCGCAGAAGGCCCGCCGGCCATCGCGGCCAGCTCCGACCCGGCCTTCCGCGGCGACCCGACACGCTGGAACCCGGAGCAGCTCCTCGTCGGCTCGCTGTCCCAGTGCCACATGCTGTCGTACCTGCACAAGTGCGCCACGGCGGGCGTCGTCATCACCGAGTACGTCGACAACGCGGTCGGGACCATGGCCGAGACCGCGGACGGCGGCCACTTCACCGAGGTGGTGCTGCGCCCCTCGATCACCGTGACATCGCCCGAGATGGCCGATGCCGCCACCAAGCTGCACGAAGACGCGCACAGGGCATGCTTCATCGCCAGCTCCGTGAACTTCCCGGTACGCGTCGAGCCGACCATCCGCGCCGTGTGACCGTAGGTTCGTCCCGGGTGGGCAGGTGCCTGCTCCGTACGGCCGTAGCGGGCCGGAAACCGGTTGGATGTCGCCCTTCACGCCCGGCAGGCTTGGAGCATGAACGATCTCCCCGGGTTCGAGCCCGACGCGCGCCTGCTGATCGTGAACAGCGACGACTTCGGAATGCACCGGGCGATCAACGACGCGGTCGTGCGCTCGATCGAGGAGGGGATCTCGGGCTCGTGCAGCCTGATGACGCCCTGCCCGGGGGCGGAGCACGCCATGCGACTGCTGCGCGACCGGCCGGAGATCCCGTTCGGGATCCATCTGACGTTGGTGTGCGACACGCCTCGCCGCAGGTGGGGGCCGCTGACGCCCAAGGAGGAGGTGCCGTCGCTGCTCGATGCGGCGGGTGAGCTGTTCACGCCCGATCGCATACCGGAGCTGCTCGCCCAGGCCCGTCTCGACGAGGTGGAGCGCGAGTTCCGCGCGCAGATCGCCGCCGTTACCGATGCCGGGCTGGCGCCCACCCACCTGGACTGGCACTGCCTGGCCGATGGCGGGCGCGCCGACGTTTTCGACCTGACGGTGGCGCTGGCCCAGGAGTACGGCCTGGCGGTGCGGGCCTGGCTCGACCCGGCCCGCCAGAAGGTACGGGCGCGCGGGCTGCCGGCGGTCGACCACGACTTCCTGGACAGCTTCCGGCTCGAACTCGACGGCAAGGCGGCCACGTACGCCAGGCTGCTGCGCGAGGTGCCCGTCGGGCTGAGCGAATGGGCCGTCCATCCGGGGCTCGGGGACGAGGACGCTCAGGCGATCGAGCCCGGCGGGTGGCGCGTGCGGCGGACCGACTACGAGTTCCTCACCTCCCCCGAGGCGCGCGAGATCCTGCGGAGCGAGGGGATCGTCGTGCTCGACTACCGGGTCCTGCAGGAGATCTGGGTGAAATGATGCCGCTGATCTCCCAGGCCGAAGTCGGAGGCGCGCTGCGGCGCCGTGGAGTTGTGATGGCTGCCTCCCCTTGACGCAACCGACGGCGGCGCCGAATCGTCCGGCTACTGCGACCGATCCCTGCTCCGCTCGCCGGCGCGTGGGGGCGGCAGCCGGATGACCAGCTTCTTGTCGCGCGCAAGCCGGTGCGCCACCTCGTTGAGCCGGGCGCAGACGTCCTTGATGTTCTGGTGGGCCTTGTTGCGCTCGGCGATGATCGCGGCGAGCAGCAGCGCGGTCAGCGCAGCGGAGCCGTTGAAGGCCTGGAGGGCGACCATGTTGAGGAGGAGGTCGTGCTGGGCGAACGGGCCGGAGTGGCGCGCGGCGGAGACGATCGCCACCGTCGACGTGATCAGCGCGCAAGCCGCGGCCCCGAGGAGTTGGAAACGCAGCGCGGACCAGATCAGGAAGGGGAACACGAGAAAGAGCAGGTTGATGGGGCCCGCGGTCGCCACCAGCGTGACGAGGAAGGTGCCCAGCAGCAGCGCCGCCCCTTCGACCCAGCGGAGCGGGTGGGCGTCCCGCGGCAGCCGGGTCGTGCGGCTCGCGAGCAGGAGCGGCGTGACCACGAGCACGCCCATCGCGTCGCCCGTCCACCACACCGACCACGCGGGCCAGAACTCGCCGGGCCGCAGCCCGCCGGCGAGCACCAGCGAACCGGCGCCGACGGTCGCACTGACCAGCATCCCGGCGAAGGCACCGAGGAACACCAGGGCGAGCGCGTCACGCAACCGGTCCAGTTCGATGCGGAAGCCCACGCGCTCGATCAGGAGGTAGGCGCAGACCGGCGCGAGCGTGTTCCCCACGGAGATGCCCAGGACGGCGGCCATCGTCGGCCCGATCGACACGTTGGTCAGGAATGCGCCGAGGGTGATGCCCGGCCAGGTCCGGAGGCCGAAGATGAGCAGGGCGGCCAGCCCGATTCCCGTCGAGGGCCACAGCGGCGTCACCTGCCCTCGGACCAGCTGCAGTCGCAGCCCCAGCTTGGCGGCCACGAGATAGGCGATCGCGACGGCGAGGATCTTCACGGCCGTCATGGCATGATCCCGTAGCCCATAGTGGACGGCGACAGCCCTCATAGGAACACCTCCGGCCCCGCCGAATCGACGCCCGGTCTAGCGCGTACCGCGGCAACACTCGTCTGTTCAGGCTCGGGTTCCGGCCTTTGGCGTGGCATGACCGGCCCTGTCTCAAAACTAGTCATAATCCGCCAGATAGGACCCAACGCCAGGTAATCGACATATACGTCAAAAGCGATATAGCCATAGAAAAGGGAAAGGCTCCTCCGTCGCGGCTATGCGGACGCGTGGCTTGGCGCCTGATTCGGTGCGACGCTGGGGTTGCGCAGGCAGGTCGTGGGACCGCGCCGATGTTCGCTGCGTGGCCCCACCTATGGTGTGCTTTCAGTGTTTGCCGAGGAAGTCGGTGATGAGCTGCAACCACTCGTCGGTTCGCTCCAGCATCGGGAGGTGGCCGCCGGCGATTTCGGCGAGTCGGGCGCCGGGGATGGTGTCGGCGAGCCGGCGGTGCAGGGCGGTGGAGGTGACCCAGTCGTCGGCGGTCGAGATGACCAAGGTGGGGACCTTGATGCCGGCCAGGTCGTCTCGGACGTCGACCCGGCCGACCAGGTCGACTTGTTCGGGGGAGCCGTCGGCTGCGGTGGCGGCGGCGAAGCCGAGGGTCTCCTGCAGTTGCTCGGACGACATCGACTCCAGCGCCTGGGTGCCGAGGGCCATCATGAGCAGGAATTCGGCGAGCGTCTCGCGGTCGCCGGACGCGGCGATCTTTCTCCAGACCGAGGAGGCAAGAGCGAGCCGGTTGTCACGGTACGGGAAGGTGGCGGTCAGGACGAGTGCGGTGACGCGCTCGGGGTGACGGGCGGCAGCGCGGATGGCGACCGAGCCGCCGAGGGAGAACCCGGACAGAGCGAAGCGGTCGAGGCCCTCCGCATCGGCGGCGGCGACGAGTTGGTCGGCAAGGTCGTCGACGGACAGCGGGGAGGTGGAGCGGGGGGTGTCGCCGCTGCCGGGGTAGTCGATGCCGACGACGGTGTGGCGGGCGGCGAGACCTTCCAGGATGGGGCCGTAGGTGTTGGCCAGGCTGCTGCCGGCGCCGTGGGCGAGGAGCAGGCCGGGGCCGGAGCCGAGGCGAGTGCGTGCGAACGTGGCTTCGGGCAGGGTGCGAGGTGACATGGTCAGCCATCTTTCAGAGGATCTTGATGCTGGTGGGGCGGGCAGCTGCATGCAGGCGCCGGGCGCGTGGCTGCCCGGACCTCGAATGCGGCGGCGAGGTCCGCGCCCGCCTCAGCGGCGGGAGGGTGGTGCGGGCTCCATCGGTTCCCGGTGCTCGTGGCCGGTCGGTGGAGCGCGTCGGGGCCGCGGCCTCGTTGAGCTCGGGTGAGGCGGTGGCCAGGGGTCAGGGCAGGAGGACAATCTTGCCCCGGTTGCGGCGGGCTTCGATGTCGACGTGGGCCTGGGCGGCTTCGCCGAGCGGGTAGGCCCGCCAGACGGGGAGATCGAACGCGGCGGTGGCGATCAGGTCGGCCAGCTGCGGCAGGGCCTCGGGGAAGCGATCCTCGGGGCTCATGCCGGTGAACCGCACGCCGTGCCGGGCGAAGGACGGATCGGCGATGGTGATGACCTTGCCCGCATCGCCGACCAGGGTGACGGATTCGGCGAGCACGCCCGCGCCGCAGGCATCGAAAACAAAGTTCACACCGCTCGGGGCCGCGCCCTTGACCCGCTCGGCCCAGCCCTCGCCGTAGCGCACGGCGGTCGCGCCGAGGCGATCGACCCGCTCGATGTCCCGCTCGGCGACTGTGCCGATCACGGCGATGCCGCGGGCGGCGGCCAGTTGCACCGCGATGGTGCCGACGCTGCCGCTCGCGCCGTGGATCAGCAAGGTCTGGCCCTTGTCGATCCCCAGATGCTCCAAGGCCCGGTAGGCGGCCTCGCCGACCGTGATCATGCCGGCCGCGGTCTCGTACGACAGCTGCTTCGGCTTGGCGAACGGCCGGTCCAGCAGTGCGTACTCGCTGTAGCCGCCCACCGAAGCGACGCCGAAGACCTCGTCGCCGACCGCGAAGCTCGCGCCTTCGCCGGCCTTGTCGACCACGCCTGCCACGTCCCACCCAGGCAGGTGCGGGAACTCGATGGGGAAGGCGTCCTGCATGATCCCGGCGCGGATCCGCGCATCGATCGGGTTGACGGCGGCCGCCCGTACGCGGATACGGATCTGACCCGGAGCCGGCTCCGGCGGCGGAACCTCCGACAGGGTGAGGACCTCCGGCCCGCCGTACTCGGAGAAGGTGATCGCAGTGGACATCAGGCACTTCCTGAGAAGAGGGAACCGCACACGCAAGAATCATCCATTGCGTGTGATTACCCTCTCTATTTATCACACGCGGCGTATGATTTGAGCTGTGATGTCAATCACACATCGTGTGTGATTACCTGTTAGGGTGGTGGCATGAAGCAGCCGGTCCACCGCCGTCAGCCGACCCCGAGCAACCCGCGCGTGCAGCGCACCCGTAACCATGTGCTGACCACCGCGCGAGAACTGCTACCTGAGGTCGGACCGGCAGGGTTGACCTATGCCCTGCTGGCCGAACGGGCAGATGTCACCCGCCAGACCCTCTACCGGCACTGGCCGAACCGAGCCGCGCTGCTCTTCGATCTCATCCTCGAAGGCCCCGACCTCGGCACCTACCCCGAACCGGGCAGCGATGTGCGCGCCGTGGCCACCGCCTGGCTGAAGAGCCTGCGCGCCGGCGTCAGCGTCCCGGCCATGCGCACCGCCGTCCTGGCCGTCACCGCCCAGGCCGACCACGACCCCGACAGCGCCCAGGCACTCGTCCGCATCGGCGAAGACCGCCACGCCGCCTTGAACAAGCTGCTGGAGCCCTCGGGCGTTCGGATCAGCGACGACGAATACACCCTGCTGTACGGGCCCGTCCTCGCCAGGCTCCTCCTCGACCGAGGCCAGGTCACCGACGCCTTCATCGATGCCGTCGTGGCCCAGTGGCTCACCACCCTGCAGCGTGCGGGCGCACTGCAGGCGAACCCGATGGAGACCTGACCGCCGCGGGTCAGCCCTCCGCGCCGTCCTCGTGCAGGGGCGCGACGGGCACCCTGGTCACTCAGAGCCGGAACGGCCCCGGTCCGCGTGGATGGACCGGGGCCGTTCGTCGTCGGCGGGCGTGGTGTGCCTCTCCTTG
>NZ_JBSGFQ010000139.1:0-12673 GCF_053603495.1 Nonomuraea sp. NPDC004186
GGCGGGGCTGCCGGCCCCCCCCCGCCTCGGGGCTGAGCGTGGGGGTGGTGGCGGCCAGCTGGCACGCCAAGATCACCGATCAGCTGGTGGCGCGGGCCCTGCAGGCCTGCGACGACAGCGGCGCCACGGCGACCGTGGTGCGGGTGCCGGGCTCGCTGGAGATCCCGGTGGTCGCCCAGGCGCTGGCCCGCTGCTGCGACGCGGTGGTGGCGCTGGGTGCGGTCATCAAGGGCGAGACCGCCCATTTCGACTACGTCTGCGACTCGGTGACCGCGGGCCTGACCCGGATCTCGCTGGACGAGGAGACGCCCGTCGGCAACGGCGTCCTCACGTGCGAGACCCTGGACCAGGCCCTCGATCGGTCGGGCCTGCCGGGCAGCAAGGAGGACAAGGGATACGAGTCGGCCGTCGCCGCGCTGGAGACCGCCCTCCTCCTGCGGGACCTCCACTAGCCTGCGGTAGGTTTCCTTCGTGCCCGAGCCGATCACTCCACCGTCCCTGCCCGTCACCTGGCGTCCCCGCAGACCGCGGATCGTCGCGTACGGCTCCGCCGCCGTGATCGTGCTCGGGTCGGTGATCATGGCGGTCTTCATCGCCGAGCCGTTCAAGCTGCCCGACCGGCTGGCGATCGTGGCGTTCGGGTGCGCGGTGGCGTTCGTGCTGCACATGCTGGGGCGGGTGCGGGTGGAGGCGGACGACGAGGGTGTCACCATCGTCAACGCCGCCCGCACCCACCGCTACTCGTGGCCGGAGATCCTGGAGGTCACGCTGCTGGTGGGCGACCCCTGGCCGAAGATCGACACCTCCGACGGGCGCACCATCGGGGCCATGGGCATCCAGGGCTCGGAGAAGGCCCGCGCCATCCGGGCCACGGCCGAGCTGGAGGCCCTGATCCGGGAGCGCGGCGAGGCTCGCGAGAAGTAGCCGGTCGATGACCCCGTGTCATGGTCGGCGGGCGAATATCGCCGGACCGGGTGTCGACGTAGCCTGAAGGAGTGCTGCGGCGGACAATCAGGGCAATGGACATCGAGTCGCCGGCCAAGCTCATCGAGCTCCTCGACCGGCACGCCTACCTGGCCGACGAAGGGCTGGCCACGGCGGCCTTCCTGGCGTTGAGGATGGGCCGGCCGCTCTTCCTCGAAGGAGAGGCGGGAGTCGGCAAGACCGAGCTCGCCAAGACGCTGGCGACGCTGCTCAAGGCGCCCCTCATCAGGCTCCAGTGCTACGAGGGGCTGGACGCCGCCCAGGCGCTGTACGACTGGGACTTCGCGCGCCAGCTGCTCCACCTGAAGGCCGCGGAGGCCGCGGGCGTCACCGACGTGGGCCGGCTGGAGGGGGAGATCTACGACAGGCGGTTCCTGATCGCGCGGCCCCTGCTCAAGGCCATCGAGACGCAGCCGAGCGTGCTGCTCGTGGACGAGATCGACCGGGCCGACGACGAGTTCGAGGCGTTCCTGCTCGAAGTGCTCTCCGACTTCACGATCTCCATCCCCGAGCTCGGGACCGTCAAGGCCACGAAGCCGCCGGTGGTCGTGGTCACCTCCAACAGGACGCGCGAGGTGCACGACGCGCTCAAGCGGCGCTGCCTCTACCACTGGCTCGAACACCCCAGCTTCGACCGCGAGGTCGCCATCCTGCTGCGCCGGCTGCCCGGCTGCACCGAGACGCTGGCCGTGCAGGTGGCGCGGGCGGCCGAGCGGCTGCGGCAGGCGGACCTGGTCAAGCCGCCGGGCGTGGCCGAGACGCTCGACTGGACCGAGGCGCTGCTGACGCTGGGGGCCAAGGAGCTCGATCCCGCCCTGGCCGCGGCGACCCTGGGGGCGGCCCTGAAATACCGGGAGGACGTCTCGAACGTGCTCGGCAACGGACTGCTGGCCCATGGATGAGCTGGTCGCCACGATGACGGCGTTCGCCAGGACGCTGCGTGCGGCCGGGGTCGCCGCCGACCACGAGCGGACCCAGAACATGCTCAGGGCGCTCGACCACCTCGACGTGGCCGACTCCGGCGAGGTCTACTGGGCCGGGCGGCTCACGCTCTGCGCCACACCCGACGACCTGCCCCGCTACGACCGGTGCTTCGCCGCGTATTTCGGCGGCGTACGGGCGAGCGTCGCCCGTACGAGCACGACCAGCGTCACCCGGCACCTGGCGGCCGAGACGCGCGGCGAGGCGGACGGCGGCGACGAGGGGACGGCCGCGCCCGCGACGGCGAGCCGGGCCGAGGTGCTGCGGCACCGCGACGTGGCCCGGCTGACCGAGGCCGAGCGGGCCGAGGTGCACCGGATGCTGGCCATGCTGAGGTGCGGCCGCGAGCGACGGCGCTCGCGCCGCTTCGAGGGCGCCCACCGGGGCGTGCTCGACCCGCGCCGCACCATCCGCGACGCGCTCAGGAAGGGCGACATCGCCCGGCTCCGGCACAAGAGGCACACCACCCGTCCGCGCACCGTCGTCCTGTTCGTGGACGTCAGCGGCTCGATGGCCCCGTACGCCGAGACCCTGCTGCGCTTCGCCCACGCGCTGGTCAGGAGCGAGCCCCGGGCCACCAAGGTCTACTCGGTCGGCACCAGGCTCACCCCGCTCACCGCCGAGCTGCGCCACCGCGACCCCGGCACCGCCCTCAACGAGGTCTCCAAGGCCATCCCCGACTGGAGCGGCGGGACCCGGCTGGGCGACGAGCTCAAGGAGTACCTGTCCCGCTACAGCGCGCGCGGGGCGACAGCCGTGATCGCCTCGGACGGGTGGGAGCGCGGCGACCCCGCTCTGCTGGGGGCGCAGATGGCCAGGCTGGCCAGGCAGGCGCACCGGGTGATCTGGGTCAACCCGCACAAGGGGTACGAGGACTACCAGCCTCTCACGGGCGGCATGCGGGCCGCCCTGCCGTACGTGGACGACCTGGTGGCCGGGCACAGCCTGGCCGCCTACGAGCGACTCAGCGAAAGGCTGGCCCATGCGTGACGTGCTGCCGGAGATCATGAGGTGGTGGAGGTCGGGGCTCAAGTTCGGGCTGGCGACGGTGGTGAGCACGTTCAGCAGCGCGCCCAGGCCGCCGGGCGCGGCCATGGCGGTGCGCGGCGACGAGGTGGTCGGCAGCGTGTCCGGCGGGTGCGTCGAGGGCGCGGTGTTCGAGCTGGCCGCCGAGGTCGACGAGGCCGTCCTGCAGCGGTACGGCGTGAGCGACGACGACGCGTTCGCGGTCGGGCTCACCTGCGGCGGCATCATCGACATCCTCGTCGAGCCGATCTCGATCGAGACCTACCCCGAGCTGGGGGAGATCGCGATGTCCGTGGACGCGCACGAGCCGGTGGCCGTCGCCACCATCGTCTCCGGCCCCGGCCAGATCGGCGCCCGCCGGGTCATCTGGCCGGACCGCTCGTCCGGCACGCTCGGGCTCGACCGGCTCGACGAGGCCGTGGACGACGACGCGCGCGGCATGCTCGCCCAGGGCCTGACCGGCATCAGGCACTACGGCGGCGAGGGTGAGCGGCGCCTGGACGACCTGGCGGTGTTCGTGCAGTCGTTCGCGCCGCCGCCGCGCATGCTGGTGTTCGGGGCGATCGACTTCGCGGCGGCGGTGGCCAGGGTGGGCAAGTTCCTCGGCTACCACGTCACGGTCTGCGACGCGCGCCCGATCTTCGCCACCGCCAAGCGCTTCCCCGACGCCGACGAGGTCGTGGTCAAGTGGCCCCACGACTACCTGTCCTCCGTCCAGGTGGACCAGCGCACGGTGATCTGCGTGCTCACCCACGACCCCAAGTTCGACGTGCCGCTGCTGGAGGTGGCCCTGCGCACCGACGCCGGGTACGTGGGCGCCATGGGCTCGCGCCGCACCCACGAGGACCGGCTCGCCCGGCTGCGCGAGTCCGGGCTCACCGACGCGGAGCTGGCCAGGCTGCGCTCGCCCATCGGGCTCGACCTCGGCGCGCGCACCCCCGAGGAGACGGCCGTGTCGATCGCCGCCGAGCTGATCCAGCTCCGCTGGGGCGGCTCGGGCCGCCCGCTGTCCAGCACCGAGGGCCGCATTCACCACGAGGGCGCATGAAGAGCGCCAAGGTGGCCGGGCTGCTGCTGGCCGCGGGGGAGGGCGCCCGGCTGGGCACGCCCAAGGCGCTGGTCGAGTACGCGGGCGAGCGCCTGGTCGACCGCGGCGTGCGGCTGCTGGAGGAGGGCGGCTGCCATCCCGTCGTGGTCGTGCTCGGCGCGGCCACCGTGCAGGTGCGCGGCGCGGTGACCGTGCGCAACCCGGACTGGGCGTCCGGCATGGGCTCGTCCCTGCGGGTCGGGCTCGCCGCGCTGCCGCAGGAGGCCGAGTCCGTGGTGATCGCGCTGGTCGACCAGCCGTTCATCGGCCCGGGCACGGTACGGGCGCTGATCGCCTCGGGCGCCGGGCTGGCGGTCGCCACCTACGAGGGGAGGCGCAGGAACCCGGTGCTGATCGCCCGCGGGCACTTCGCCGAGGTGGCGGAGCTGGCCGTGGGGGACGTGGGGGCGCGGCCGTTCATGAAGGCGCACCCCGAGCTGGTCACCGAGGTGCCGTGCGACGAGCACGGGGACCCGGCCGACATCGACACGCCCCAGGACCTGCGGCTGCTGGAGCCGCACCTAGAGTCGCAGTGAGGCGATGGCGGCGCGGTGGTCGCTGCCGGTCGCGGGGGCGACGCCCGCCTTGGTCGCCGTCATGCCCTTGAACAGGATGTGGTCGGGCCGGGTGATCGGGAACTCGGACGGCCAGGTGAACCCGAACCCGTCGCCCGCCACGATCTGCGCGTCGCTCAGCGGCGGGGTCAGCCCTCGCATGCCCCGGTCGGTGGTGGCGGTGTTGAGGTCGCCGAGCAGCAGGATGCGCTTGCTCGGGTCGTCGTCGATGAGCTGTCGCGCGTGCGCGAGAGAGACGTCGCGCGAGGCGGTCTCCCCGGGGCGGGCCGAGGCCAGGTGCATGACGTAGACGGTCACCTTGCCCTTGGGGGTGGCGACCACCGCGCGCAGCGCCCGCGGCCAGCCCAGGCCGATGTCGAGCGGCTTGGGCTCGCTGATCGGGTAGCGGCTCCACAGGCCGACCGTGCTGACCGGATAGTGGTACTTGAACATCTTGTTGAGCTGCTTGGCCGCGGGGCCGCCGCTGGTCAGCTCCTGGGCGGCCAGCAGGTCGAGGTCCTTGGCGATCATGCGGACGGCCTCGCCCGAGGCGTTGTTGGTCACGCCCACGTTGACCGTGCCGACGGCCAGGTCGCTCGGGCCGCCCGGCGGCGTGCGCAGCAGCGTGGAGCCGAACATCGCCGCCCACACCACCCCGGGCACCAGCGCCGCGATCACGGCCGCCCTGGAGCGTGCCAGCGCGGCGGCCAGGAGCAGCAGCGGGACGGTCACCCCCAGCCAGGGCAGCAGGCTCTCCATCACCGGCGTGAACCCGCCGAGCGCAGGAATCAGCTGGTGTCCGGCCATGGCCACGGCGACCACGGCGGACACGATGACGACCAGCCGACTCAGCACCTGATCCAGGCTAGTGGCTCCCTGCCCGCCACGCCGACGCGATAGCCTGTTCGCGTCGCAACGGAATATCATTCGGTTTCATCGGGAGCCCGGCATGCGCATCGGTATGGCACTCAACTACTCGGGCGGCTTCAAGGAGACGGTGGCCGAGCTGGCGGACTACGAGAAGGCCGGGCTCGACATCGTCTTCGTGGCCGAGGCCTACAGCTTCGACGCCGTCAGCCAGATGGGGTACATCGCGGCCAGGACCGAGCGGCTGGAGATCGCCTCCGGCATCCTGCCGATCTACTCCCGCACGCCGACGCTGCTGGCCATGACGGCCGCGGGCCTGGACTACGTCTCCGACGGGCGCTTCACGCTCGGCCTCGGCGCGTCGGGGCCGCAGGTGATCGAGGGCTTCCACGGGGTGCCGTACACGGCGCCGCTCGGGCGTACCAGGGAGGTCATCGAGATCTGCCGCCAGGTGTGGCGGCGCGAGCGCCTGGTGCACGAGGGCAAGCACTACACGCTGCCGCTCCCACCCGACCAGGGCACGGGCCTGGGCAAGGCGCTGAAGCTCATCAACCACCCGGTACGGCCCCGCATCCCGATCGTGATCGCCGCCATCGGGCCCAAGAACGTCGAGCTCGCCGCCGAGCTGGCCGAGGGCTGGGAGCCGATCTTCTACGTGCCCGAGAAGGCCGCCGACGTGTGGGGCCGGTCGCTGGCCGCCGGCAAGGAGAAGCGCGACCCCGAGCTGGGCGAGCTGGACGTGATCGCGCAGGCGTCCCTGGCGATCGGCGACGACGTGGCCGGGCTGCTGGAGTTCGGGCGGCCGATGGCGGCCCTCTACATCGGCGGCATGGGCGCCAAGGGCCGCAACTTCTACAACGACCTGGCCAGGCGCTACGGCTACGAGAAGGAGGCCGAGCGGATCCAGGACCTCTACCTCGAGGGCAAGAAGGACGAGGCGGCCGCCCTGGTGCCCGGCGAGCTGCTGGAGAGCATGTCGCTGATCGGCAGCGAGGGGTTCGTGCGCGACCGCGTCCAGGCGATGAAGGAGTCCGGGGTGACCACGCTGAACGTGGCGCCGCTCGGCAGGACGCACGAGGAGCGGGTGCGGCTGATTGAGCTGATCAAGGACATTGTGGGGTGAGTCACACCCTTTAGTGGAATACGTCCGTTTTAACGGGTGTTGTGGGAGCTCGTGAGGTTCTCCCTGGTGTTCGTGTGGCTCGTCGAGCGGCTGCACATCGATCTGTGCCGGTTGCACGGATCGCTCTGTCGCTGAACCGCGTCAGCCTCGACCACCCCTTCCTCACCTGGCATGCCCGCTCGCGCGGCGGGCCGGCATGCCCTTTCCCGGGAGCTTCCCCCACCCATGAAGAGATTCTCCTTCTCCCTGCAACTGCTGGCCGGCCTCGCGGCCGGCATCGCGCTGGGCTTCGTCGCCAAGATCTGGGACGTGGCCTGGCTGGCCGAGACGCTGACCCGGATCGGGCAGATCTTCGTCCAGCTGCTCAAGCTCGCCGTGCCGCCCCTGGTCTTCACCGCCGTACTGGTCAGCGTGGCCAACCTGCGCAACGTCAACGGCGCCGCCAGGCTCGCCTCCAAGACGCTGCTGTGGTTCCTCGTCACCGCGTTCGTCTCGGTGGCGCTCGCGATCGGCCTCGGCCTGCTCATCAACCCCGGCCAGGGCGTCACCCTCGACACCGCCGCCGCCAAGGCCGTGGACACCGAGGGCGCGGGCACCTGGCTCGACTTCGTCACCGGCATCCTGCCCACCAACATCGTCACCGCCTTCACCGAGGTGAAGGTCCTGCAGATCGTCTTCCTGGGGGTCGTGCTCGGCGCGGCGGCCCTGGCGGCCGGCGAGAAGGCCGAACCGTTCCTGAACCTTGCCCGCTCCGTCCTGGAGCTGGTGCAGAAGGCGCTGTGGTGGGTCATCCGCCTGGCCCCCCTCGGCACCGCGGGCCTGATCGGCAAGGCCGTGTCCACGTACGGGTGGGACCTGCTGGCGCCGCTGGCCAAGTTCAGCGCCGGGGTGTACATCGGCTGCTTCATCGTGCTGCTGGCCGTCTACCCGACGGTGCTGGCCGTGTGGGGCAAGGTCAACCCCGTCCAGTTCTTCCGCAACGCGTGGCCCGCGATCGAGCTGGCCTTCGTCTCCCGCTCGTCCGTCGGCACGCTGCCGCTGACGCAGCGGGTCACCGTCGAGCGCAACGGCGTGGACCGCGACTACGCCTCCTTCGCCGTGCCGTTCGGCGCCACCACCAAGATGGACGGGTGCGCCTCGGTCTACCCGGCGCTGGCCGCGATCTTCGTGGCCCAGGTGTTCGGCGTGCCCCTCGGGTTCGGCGACTACCTGCTGATCGCGTTCGTGTCGGTGGTCGGCTCGGCCGCCACGGCGGGCCTGACCGGCGCGACCGTCATGCTGACGCTCACGCTCAGCACGCTGGGGCTGCCCCTTGAGGGCGTCGGCCTGCTGCTGGCCATCGACCCGATCCTCGACATGATCCGCACCGCGACCAACGTCGCGGGGCAGCTCGTCGTCCCCGTCCTGGTGGCGCGCTCGGAGGGCCGTCTGGACGAGGCCGTCTTCAACGCGCCTCCCCAGCCGCTGGACGTCGCCGCGCCGGTGGGGCGCGTGCCGCAGCCCGCGGCGGCCTGACCTCGCCGCCCGGCCCGCCCCATCATCCCGCCCCATCATCCCGCCGGGCGGGATGATGGGGCGGCAGTGTCTGCGGGGCCCTATGGTGGTCGGAAATCCTGATTTTCGAGTAATTGGCGGGGATATGTCCGACGCGACGCCGTCCTTGGTCGCTGACCGGTATCGGCTCGACGAGCGCATCAGCAGCGGGCCGATGGGTGAGGTGTGGCGAGGGTACGACACGCGGGCCGACTGGGTCGTGGCCGTGAAGGTGCTCGGCGCCCGGGTGGCGGGGGGTGCGACCCGGGAGGTGCTCAGGCAGCACGCCCAGGCCGTGGCCCGGGTCATCCATCCGAACGTGGCCATGGTGCTGGACGTCGGCGACCATGACGGGGCGCCGTTCCTGGTGATGGAGTTCCTCACCGGCCCCAGCCTGGGTGAGGAGCTGGCCGCGCGCGGTCCGCTGCCGATCGTCGAGGTGTGCGACCTCATCGGGCAGGCCGCGGCCGGGCTCGACGCCGCGCACCGGGCGGGGGTCGTGCACGGGCACGTCGCCCCGCACAGCTTCCGGATGGCCGGGAGCGGGGTGCTGAAGGTCGTCGGGTTCGGGATGGACGACCGGGTGCCGGGGGACCCGCGGTACGTGGCGCCCGAGCGGGTGGCGGGGCAGGAGGCCGCGGCCGCCGGGGACCTGTACGCGCTGGGGTGCGTCTGCTACGAGCTCCTGTGCGGCCGCCCGCCCTTCGGCGACGAGGCGGGGGATGATTCCGGCGGCGCTTCCGGGCGGGGTGTGCCCGCTCCGCCGAGCGCGTCGAGGGCCGAGGTGTCCGCGGAGCTGGATCGGCTCGTGCTGGCCATGATCGCCGAGGATCCCGCGCAGCGGCCCGGCAGCGGTGAGGCGATCCGGCGGGCGCTGGCCGCCATCGCGCGGCCGCGCGCCAACCCGGCCGCGCCGCCCGCCGCGGCGCCACCCATGCCGCCCGGGCCCGGGCAGGCTCCCCCCGGGTCGCTTCACCCTGGGGCGGCCCACCCCGGGGCGGCTCCCGCCGGGTCGCCTCCGCCCGGGGCGGCCATGCCGGTGACGGGCGTTTCCTTCCGGGACGGCGGCGTGCCGTCCAGTGGGCCGGGCGGCGCGGCCGGGACGTTCGGGGGCGACGGATCGACCGAGGTCTTCCAGGTTCCCGGGCACGGCGGGCCGCCTCCGAGGGCCGGTGACACCGCCGTCTACCAGGCGGGCGACCTCGAGCCCGCCCCGGCGTCGAACCGCAAGCTCATCCTCCAGCTCGGCGCCGCCGTGGTGGTCATCGCGGTGGTGACCGTCGTCATGGTGATGTGGGCGGGCGCGAGGAAGGAGGAGCCGCTGACCGCCTCCACCCCGACCGCCGAGCCGACCACGCTGCCGAGCACACTGCCGACCACGCTGCCGAGCACGCTCCCCACCGAGGAGCCCACGCCGGACGCCACGCCCGGCCTGGTGAGCACCCTGGGACCGACCTCGCTGCGCGAGACGGTCCAGCCCAAGGCCACCCTGGGCGAGGCGATGCCGCCGGGCGGCTGGCGCAAGTGGCTGTCGGAGTTCGACGAGGCGTTGATGGCCCAGCAGGCCATGGGCGCGATCGACCCCAAGGTCGCCGGCAAGGCCCGCGACAAGATCAGGAAGGCCGCCAGGAAGTTCGAGGAGGGCCGCATCGACGCGGGGATCGACCAGGTCGCCGGCGTCTACCACGACCTGAGGCGGGCGCAGGAGAAGGGCGACATGGGCGGGTCCGGGCCGGCGGCTCAGGTCATGGACGACTGGCGGCTGCCGGACGACTAGGAGCTCCAGGCGGGCTCGGCCGGGTGGCGGGCGATAGTGACGCCAGGGGCGGAACACGTACATTGGCGCCATGAGCGTCGACTACGTGGCACGCCGGGCCCGCCTCGCCGGGTTGCTGCCCGCCCGCGAGGTGACCGCCCTGCTCGTCACCTCGCCCGTGAACGTCCGCTACCTCACCGGGCTGGTCAGCTCGAACGCCGCCGTCCTGGTCAGGGCCGACGGCACCGCGCTGCTGGCGACCGACAACCGCTACATCGAGGTGGCCCGCACGCTGGACGTGCCGTCGGTCGAGGCGTACGACGTGGAGAGCGCGCTGGTGGAGCCGGGGGCCGGGATCGAGGCGGCGTGGATGAGCGTGGCCACGTACCGGCGCCTGGGCGGGGGGCTGGTGCCGCTGGAGCCGGTGGTGGAGCTGCTGCGGGCGGTCAAGGACGACGGCGAGCTGGAACTCCTCCGTACGGCCTGCGAGATCACCGACCAGGCATTTGCCGATATTTCAGGGAAAATCGTCCCGGGGATCACCGAGCGCGACCTCGCCCGCCTCCTCGACAACCGCATGACCGAGCTGGGCGCCGACAAGCCCGCGTTCGACACGATCGTGGCCGCAGGCGAGAACGGCGCGATCCCGCACCACGCCCCCTCCGGCAGGGAGCTGCGCGCCGGCGATCTGGTCACCATCGACTTCGGCGCCCGCTACCAGGGCTACCACGCCGACATGACCAGGACGGTCTGCCTGGGCCCGCCGACGGACTGGCAGCGCGAGATCTACGACCTGGTCGCCGAGGCGCAGCGGGCCGGCAGGCACGCGCTCGCGCCGGGCGCGGGGGCCAGGGAGGTGGACGCGGCGGCCCGTACCGTCATCGAGGACGCGGGGTACGGGAGCCGCTTCCGGCACGGGCTGGGACACGGAGTCGGCCTGGAGATCCACGAGGAGCCGTTCCTCGGCCCTTCGCGGACCGGTAGACTAGAGGATCGAGTTCCGATCACCGTCGAGCCCGGGGTCTATCTCCCGGGCCGGGGCGGGGTTCGCATCGAGGACACCCTGGTGACACGTGAGGGCGGGCCGGAACTTTTCACGAAGACGACCAAGGAGCTGCTCGTCCTTTAGAGCGGCCGCACGCGGGAGAAGAACGAGTGGCGACGACCAACGACCTCAAGAACGGCATGGTGCTGAAGCTCGAGGGCGGTGAGCTCTGGGCCGTGGTCGAGTTCCAGCACGTCAAGCCGGGCAAGGGTGGCGCGTTCGTGCGCACCAAGCTCAAGAACGTCCTCTCCGGCAAGGTCGTCGACAAGACCTTCAACGCCGGCGTGAAGGTCGACGTGGCCAACGTCGACAAGCGCGAGATGCAGTACTCGTACAAGGACGGCGACGACTTCGTGTTCATGGACACCGAGACCTACGACATGGTCAACGTGCCCAACAACACCGTCGGCACCGCCGCCAACTACATGCTGGAGAACACTCTGGCCACGGTCGCGTTCAACGAGGGCTCGGCCCTCTACGTCGACCTGCCCGCCGCGGTCGAGCTGACCATCGCCGAAACCGAGCCCGGCCTGCAGGGCGACCGCTCCACCGGCGGCACCAAGCCCGCCACGCTGGAGACCGGCGCCGAGATCAAGGTGCCGCTGTTCATCACCACCGGCGAGAAGGTCAAGGTCGACACCCGCAGCGGCGATTACCTCGGCCGGGCCTGAGGTGTCGGCACGCGGCAAAGCACGCCGGCGGGCGCTTGACATCCTCTTCGAGGCCGAGCTGCGCAGCGAGGATCCGCTGAAGATCCTCGCCGAACGCGTGGAGCGGCAGGAGCCCCCGGTGAACGAATACACCTCGACCATCGTCGAGGGCGTCGCCAGACACCACGCGCGCATCGACGAGCTGATCACCACCTACGCCGAGGGCTGGACCCTCGACCGGATGCCCGCCGTCGATCGCAACCTGCTGCGCGGGGGCACGTACGAGCTGCTCTGGATGCCCGGCGTGCCCGAGGGTGTGGTGATCAGCGAGTGGGTGCACCTGGCGGGTGAGCTGTCCACGGACGAGTCGCCGCAGTTCGTGAACGGGCTGCTGGCCCGCTTCAAGCAGCTCAAGCCAAGCCTCACCCTTTAGACACCGTCAAAAGGCCGAGTTCGGGGTACGTTCCAAAGCAACAAGGCGTACCTTCCAAAGCAACAAGGCGTACCTTCCAAAAAACAGGGTCCGAAGACACAACACGACGCCTGCCCGCACGGCTCGCCGAGACGAGGGCCGTGCGTTGTCACACGGCCGGGCGCCTATGCGCGCAAGCCTGACCTGTGGCCAGGGGGCGTGCGGACAAGTGGCGCGTCACCAGCCGCGACGCGCCCCTTGCCGCTCGTCCGGCGGTGCGTATCGTGTGGGCATGGTGACCGAGGACGACGTACGCCGGCTCGCCCTGGCGCTGCCCGGGACCGTCGAGAGGACCATGTACGGCACGCCCGCCTTCTACATCCGCGGCAAGTGGTACGCCCGGGTGCGTGAGGAGGGCGACGTGCTGGTGCTGCCGGTGGGCTCCGAGGAGGAGAAGGCGGGGCTGATCGCGGCCGAACCGGCCGCGTTCTTCACGACCCCGCACTACGACGGGTCCGCCGCCGTGCTGGTGCGGCTCGGGGCCGTGGACGCCGAGGAGATGGGCGAGCTGCTGACCGACGCCTGGCGGCTGCGGGCGCCCAAGCGGCCGGCCGCCGGCTTCGACGCCTGACCCCGCCACCTGACCCCGCCGCCT
>NZ_JBSGFQ010000139.1:12772-30646 GCF_053603495.1 Nonomuraea sp. NPDC004186
AGACCCCGCTGCCTGACCCCGCTGCCTGACCCCGCTGCCTGACCCCGCTGCCTGACCCCGCTGCCTGACCCCGCTGCCTGACCCCGCTGCCTGACCCCGCTGCCTGACCCCGCCGCCTGACCTTGCCGCCTGACCCCGCTACCCCGGCATCGACGGCGGCCCGCCCGGGCGGCGTGCGCGACCCGGGAGCGGCCGGTGCCGGTGACGGCGAGCGGGGGACCGGCGCACGGCGTAGGCTGGGGCCCGACCGCGGAGAAGCGCAGTTCAAGATATGCGCGATCGCGAGGGCCCGGAGCGCGGGCCGTCGCGAGGGGAGAGGGAGGCGAGCCGACGTTGCGTGCTGAAGGCGTCACGAGGACCCCGGCGGTGCGGACCGCCGTCGTCTGGGACGCGTTGCGGTCCGCGCTGGCCGAACGGACGGCGGCGACCGGCCGGGAGGGGCTCGACATCGTCGATGCCGGGGGCGGCACCGGCGGGTTCGCCGTGCCGCTGGCGGCGCTGGGTCACGCCGTGACCGTCGTGGATCCGAGCCCCGACTCGCTGGCCGCGCTCGAGCGCCGCGCCAAGGAGAAGGGCGTGCGCGTGCGGTCCCTGCAGGGCGACGCCGCCGACCTGGGCGAGCTGCTCAGCCGCGACAGCGCCGATCTGGTGCTCTGCCACAGCGTGCTCGAATACGTCGAAGACCCGATCAGCGCGCTGACCGCCGTCGCGGGCGTGCTGCGCAGGGGCGGAGCGGTGAGCGTGCTGACCGCCAACCCCGTCGGCAGCGCCATCCACCGGGCGCTCGCGGGGCAGTTCGACGAGGCGCGGGCCGTGCTCGACGACCCGCGGGGCACCTGGGGCGACCGCGACCCCACCCCGAGGCGCTTCGACGCCGAGACGCTCTCCGAGCTGCTGGCCGCGACCGGGTTCGCCGTCGGCGCCGTCCACGGCGTGCGCGTCTTCGCCGACCTGGTCCCGAGCAGGCTCGTCGACGGCGAGCCCGGCGCCGCCGAGGCGCTCGTCGCCCTCGAGCAGGTCGCCGCCACCCACCCCGTGCTGCGCGACATCGCTACTCAGCTGCACGTGCTCGCGCACAGGTCGTGAGGCGCCGGCACTGGGTATAGAACGCATGTTCGGATAGAATCGGCGGCGTGTCTCGCAAGCAGATCACCGGCATCGGCCCCGCTCCACGCACCGGGGCCGACGACAGCGGCTGCCCGATCCTGCACGTCGACATGGACGCCTTCTTCGCCAGCGTCGAGCTGCTCGAGCGTCCCGAGCTGCGCGGCCGACCGGTGATCGTGGGCTCGCCCGCGGGGCGCGGCGTCGTGCTCAGCGCCACGTACGAGGCCAGGGCCCACGGCGTGCACTCCGCCATGCCGATGAGCAGGGCGCGCCGGCTCTGCCCGCAGGCCACGATCATCCCGCCCAGTCACGGCAAATACTCCGAGGTCTCCAAGGGCGTCATGGAGATCTTCCACACGATCACCCCGATGGTCGAGCCCATCGCGTCCGACGAGGCGTTCCTCGACGTCGGGGGCGCCAGGCGCCGGCTCGGCCCGCCCGCCGTCATCGCCGCCATGATCAGGGAGCAGGTCCTCGACCGCTACGGCATCACGTGCTCGGTCGGCGTGGCGAGCAGCAAGTTCGTGGCGAAGCTGGCCAGCAAGCAGTGCAAGCCCGACGGGCTGCTGGTGGTGCCCGCCGACCAGGTCGTCGACTTCCTCCACCCGCTGCCGGTCTCGGCGCTGTGGGGCGTCGGCGAGCGCACCGAGCAGTCTCTCGTACGCCTCGGCATCCGCACGGTAGGCGACCTGGCCAGGGTGCCGCCCGCCACCCTTCAACGCGAGCTAGGGCAGGCCGTGGGCGGCCACCTGGCGGCGCTGGCCTGGGGCCGTGACGAGCGGGCGGTGAGCGCCCACGTGCCCGACAAGAGCATCGGCAACGAGGAGACGTTCGCGGCCGACGTGGACGATCCCGAGGTGATCAAGCGGGAGTTGCTGCGTCTTTCCGAGCGGGTGGCCGCCAGGATGCGTAAGGGCGGACACGTGGGAAGGACTGTAAGTGTGAAGCTCCGCCGCGCTGATTTCACGACGATCAACCGCTCGCGCACACTGCGCGAGGCGACCGACGTGGCCCAGGTGATCTATGCCACAGCCTGCGAGCTGTTCGAGGCGGCCGGCCTCCAGCGCGTGCGGCTGCGCCTGGTCGGCGTGAGGATGGAAAACCTGCGCCCCGCGGGCGAGGCCACCCACCAACTCGGCATCGGAGAGCGGGAGACCGGCTGGCGCGAGGCCGAACAGGCCATGGACAAGGCGATCCGGCGATTCGGTCCCGATGCGGTGCTCCCAGCATCGCTCGTACGTGGCAAGCTTGATGATGTAGAGACATGACGCAGATGTCCGGATTTTTATGGGGCATCGGTGTCGCGATTTTGGGGGAAGGGGGGCGAGATGGGCCACAATGGAGCCATGACGACACCTCCGGTTTGGTCTGCGTTGGACGTTTGCTTTCGCCTACGTCTACAGCCTCGTATTCTGGGGATAACCGACCGCGAGGTTCGGACACCCCGTGTCGTCCGTTGCCGTCTTCCCCGTCCTGGGGCTGTCCTTGGGAGGCGCCGTGCCGCTCTCTGAGCACGAGCAGCGCTTGCTCGACCAGATCGAGCAGGCCCTCTACGCCGAGGACCCGAAGTGGGCCAACACCGTAAGGATCAGTGACCCGCGCAGCCATTACAAGCGTCGTCTGATCAAGGCCTCCATCGGCTTTGCTCTCGGCGTCGTCATCATGATGGTCGGCGTGGTGATGAGTGGCAGTGCCCTGATCCCTCTCGGCGTCGGCGGTTTCGTGGTCATGCTCGCCGCGTGTCTGTGGGGCCTGTCCAGTTGGAAACGCATGAACGGGTTCGGTGACTCCGCGCCCGCCTCGGGCTCGGCCCCTCCTCCGGGCAAGCAAGCCCGTCGGCCGCGCCGGGGGACATTCATGGAGCGCATGGAAGAGCGCTGGCGCCGCCGCAACGATGAGCGCTGACCGCTGACCTGCGGAGCCGCCCGGACACGCGTCCGGGCGGTCCTCGTGTGGGAGGCGGCCCTTCCGGGTCCCGTCGTGCGCTCGTCCGCCCAGGCGCCGGCGTTTTCCGCTCCCGAAAAACGCTCGTCCGGCCCAGGCGCAACCGGCGGCCGCCCGTCCTCTGCCCCCAAAGGTGAGCCCGGCCAGGCGCCGGCGTTCCCGCTGCCGAAGAACGAAACCGGCCGTCCCCCTCGACGAGGGGGACGGCCGGTCGCGTCGGTCGGTCAGGAGCCCTTCTGGGCGGACGTCCGCCGCAGCCTGATGTTCTCCAGCAGGTCGAACCCGTCGAGCAGGCGCTCGCCCAGCCCCCGCAGCCGCCGCAGCGTGGACGGCGGCAGCAGCACCGCCCGCAGCCGGCGCCCGCGTGACACCGTGGCCGCCAGCGCCTGGCGCACCTGACGCAGGTCCTTGCGCAGCGGCCCGATCTGTCCCGGATCCCTGGCGAACAGCACCCGCTCCACCGCGGACGCGATGGCCGTGATGGCCGCCGCCGAGTCGGCGTCGAACTCGTACTGCTGGGTCAGCCGCCGTGCCAGCGCCCGCGGGGTCTCGCTGAGCTGGCGGGCCATGCCGTAGTCGTACAGCACGTCGTCCAGCTCCGCCCACGCGGCGGCGACCGACGGATGGCCGCCCCCCGACTTCGACGCGATCCGGGCCGTCAGATCGTCGGACGGCTCCGAGACCTTCCAGCCCAGGGTGCGCACGCGCCGGTTCCTGGTGATCAGACGCAGGCCCGCGGGGATCAGCAGCACCAGCAGCAGCGCCGCCGCGCCGATGCCGATCTGGCCGATCAGCGGCATCGAGTCGTCCGTCGGCAGCCCGCCGGTGGCGACCACGCCCTCGCGGTCCAGCTCGCGAGGGTTGCGCCGGGCCTGCGGGTCGACCGGCTCGTCGGCGGACGAACTCGTCGAACCCGGCGTCGGCGTCGACGCCTCTCCGGTCGCCTCCGGCCGGGGCTGGGTGTACTCGGGCACCCGCGCGCTGCCCTGGCCGGCCGAGCCCGCGGGAGTCGGCTCGAACGGCAGCCAGCCCACACCCTCGAAATACAGCTCGGGCCAGGAGTGGGAGTCGTTCGTGCCGACCTGCCACCGGTCGCCGACCTTCGTGCCGCCCGTGTAGCCGATGGCCACCCGTGACGGGATGCCCACCAGCCTGGCCAGCACCGCCATCGACGCGGCGAACTGCTCGCAGTAGCCCGCACGGTCGCGCAGCAGGAAGTCCCGCAGCGCCGAGTTGCCGTGCCCCTGCGTGCTCAGGGTGTAGGTGAAGTCGCCGCCGGTGAAGAACTCCTGCAGCTTCACCGCCGCCTCGTAGTCCGTCTTGGCGTTCGCGGTCAGCGTGGTCGCCAGTTCGGCGATCTCGGGCGGGAGGTTGTCCGGCAGCCTCAGGAAGCGGGGATCGACGCTGGGCCGGGTCTCGCTGAGCGAGTCCAGCAGGTCCGGCGTGGGCTCCGGCTCGCTCGTGGTCACCTCGTACTCGACGCCGGAGGCCTCGTCGCGGGTGGAGAAGACCATGAGCGTGTCCACGTCCGCCCGCCAGTCGCCGTCGATCTGGATCTGTCGCGGCGGGTACGGCAGCGGCAGGAACTGCAGCTTCGTGATCTCGTCGCTGATCCGGATGTCCGTGGTCACGGTCTTGACCTTCGGCTCGGGGCCGAGACCGGGCGGCGCCGGGAGGGGGCCGTTGTCCGTCCTGTTCTGCGGGGCCCCCTTGGGCTCCGTCATGCCGAACTGCTGGCCGTCGAACGTGTCGAGCGCGTAGATCCGCAGATAGCGGGGTTTGTCGTCGTTGTTGGCGTACGTGAGGACCACGCGCCGTTCCGGCAGCTCCAGCTGGCCCTTCAGACTCGCGATGGGGCTGGGGATGCTGATCGAGTTGCCCCGGCCCGACCCGCTGCCGCCCACGCCGAACGTGAAGAACGACACCGGCTCCATGGCCGGCAGCAGGGCGGGCACCAGCACCGCCAGCACGATCGCGGCGAACCCGATGCGCTTGCCCGACAGCCGCAGCCCGCTGGTGTCCGCCGAGGTGCGGGCCTCGGGCCGGGAGGACGTGGCGCGGGTCGTCCGCCGTACCAGCACCGCCCTGCCCCAGTGGCCCACCCGCTCGCGCCCGTCGGCGATCAGCAGGCCGATGAACCCGAGCGCGGCCAGGATGAACGCCGGCCAGCTGATCGGGTCGGGCAGGATCGTCGCCGGCACGGTGGCCAGCGCCAGCAGCGGCAGCCCGGCCAGCGCCGCCTTGCGCAGCCGCGCGGCCAGCAGGTCGACGGCGATCGCGATCAGAGCCACGCCGCCGGCGGTCAGCAGCGTGATGCCCTCGGTCTCCGGCACGGGAGCGGCGAAGCGCTGGATGTCGGCCCAGCCGACCCCCAGCAGCCTGCCCAGTTCCACCACCGACCCGCGGGTCGGCACCACCAGCGCCCACGCCTTGGCGGAGGCGAACGCCGCGGTCAGGTAGACCCACACCGCGAGCAGCGCGACCAGCGGCGCCGCCCACGCGGGCAGCGACAGGCGGCTGCTCAGCAGGCCCCCGGCCATCACGGCGAGCACGGCGCCCAGCGACGACCAGAACCAGGAGCCGCCCTGGAAGAGCGGGTAGAGCAGGAACGCCGCGGCGAACGCGGCCACGCCGGAGGCGACGGTCAGCCTCATGCCGCGCCTCCCGCCGGGTTGAGCGCGTATCTGTCGCGGTTGGCGGCGTTCTGCCAGACGGAGGCGATCGAGGTGCCCGCGGGCAGGCGCACGATGCGCCAGCCGTACCCGGCCAGGACCGTCTGCACGGCCTGGTGGTTCTCGGCGGCCGCGCGGTCCCCGCCGTCCCACGTGCTCACGTCCAGCATCACCGCCACCGCGGTGATGCCGCTGTGCCTCAGCCGGGCCAGCTCTCTCGCCTCCTCCGGGTCGAGGTCGCCGAGCACGGCCACGATCAGCCCGTCGCCCCCGCCCTGGCGCAGGGCCGAGACGCCCATCTCCAGGGAGCGGGCCGGGCTGTGCCGCACCACGGCGAGGGTGTCGAGCAGCGACCAGCTCAGTCCGGTGTCGGTCAGGTGCTCGGCGCCCTGGTCGGTCACCAGCCGCAGGCCGAGGCCCTCGCGGGCCAGGTGCACGCCGATCGAGGCCGCGGCCGAGACCGCCACCTCGAACGACGAGCGCGGGCCCTCGCCGCGGTGCGCGTACCTGCGGGTGTCCAGCAGGAGCGCGCCGCGGCTCTGCCACTGCTGCTCCTCGCGGCGCACCATCAGCTCGCCGCGGCGGGCCGTCGAACGCCAGTGCACCCGGCGCAGGTCGTCGCCCTGCCGGTACTCGCGTGGCGCCACGTCGTCGTCGCCGGCCGCGGCCACGCTCCTGGTACGGCTGTCGCCGCCGCCCGTCCACTCACCCGACAGCCGCACGTGGGGCAGCGCCGCGACGTGCGGCGTCACCACGAGCGTGTCGCTGATCGTGAACGAGCGCGTCAGCTCGACGAGCCCGAACGGGTCGGCGATGCGGACCGACAGCGGGCCGATCGTGTAACGGCCGCGCAGGTCCGAGCGCACCCGGTAGTCGATCTCCCGCACGCCCCGCGACTCGACCCGGTCCAGCACGAACCGGGGCCGCACGCCCAGCGCGTAAGGAACGGTGTCCTCGATGAGCAGCAGCCCGGTCGGGAGCCTGGTGACGTTCTCCAGCCGCAGGGTCACGGTGGCCTCGCCGCCGACCTCCGCCCGCGGCGGGTCGAGGCGCCTGGCGCAGCTCAGCCGGTAGCGCGTGCGCGCCACCACCATGGCCGCCAGCAGCGGCAGCGCCGTCACCAGGACGCCGATCCTGAACAGGTCGTTCTCGCCCAGGATGACGGCCATCAGCAGCGCCGCGATGCCGGAGGCGAGGAACGACCTGCCCCTGGAGGTCAGCGCCCGCAGTCCGGCCCTCACGACGCCCTGGCCTCCGGCACCGGTACGCGCCTGATCAGATCGGTCACCACCTGCTCGGGCAGACGGCGCTGGCCCTGGGCCTCGACGCTGGGCAGCAGCCGGTGCGCCAGCACGGGGATGGCCAGGTCCTGCAGGTCGTCGGGGATGACGTAGTCGCGACCGGCCAGCGCGGCGTGCGCCCTGGCGGCCCGTACGAGCTGCAGCGTGGACCGGGGCGATGCGCCCAGCCGCAGGTCGGGGGAGTGGCGGGTGGCCACGACGAGGTCGATGGCGTACTTCTTGACCGCCTGCGAGACGTAGACGCCGCGTACGGCCTCGATGAGGGCGCGCACCTCGGCCGTCGTCGCCACCGGCTCCAGCTTGTCCAGCGGCGAGGTCTGGCCGTGCACGTCGAGCATCTCCAGCTCGGCGTGCGGCTCGGGGTAGCCCATCGCGATGCGCGCGGTGAAACGGTCGCGCTGCGCCTCGGGAAGGGGATAGGTGCCTTCCATCTCGATGGGGTTCTGGGTGGCGATCACCATGAACGGCGTGTCCAGCTGGTACGTCTCGCCGTCCACCGTCACCTGCTGCTCTTCCATGCACTCCAGCAGCGCGGACTGCGTCTTCGGAGAGGCGCGGTTGATCTCGTCGCCGACCACGATGTTCGCGAACACCGGGCCGGGCTTGAACTCGAACTCCCGGGTCTGCTGGTTGTACGCGCTGACCCCGGTGATGTCACTGGGCAGCAGGTCGGGAGTGAACTGCACGCGGCGCACCGGACAGTCGATGGAGCGCGCCAGCGCCTTGGCCAGCATGGTCTTGCCGACCCCTGGAACGTCCTCGATCAGGAGGTGGCCCTCCGCGAGCAGGACGGTGAGCATGATGCGGACGGCGTCGCCCTTGCCCTCGATCACCGATTCGATGGCGTTCCGAATCCGATGCGCGGTGGAGACCAGCTCGTCGAGCTGGGGAGGGACATCATGGGTTACTGCCACCGGGCCTCCATGAGAGAAGTGCGACGGCTGTCCCGTAGGGTGCCTTTGCGGGAGCCATGCCATTCCTTTTCCATTGTGTGTACGACCCTACGACGCTGTGGGTTCTCGGGCGACATTTGTGGATATTCCAGGGAACACCGGTGATGTTCCTGTTCTTGTCGCATAGCAGTACGAATCCCGTGACACGACACCCCACCGGGCGCTCCACTTTCCTCCACCGCGGGCTTCCCGAACGAGCCGAGCCCCTATTTCCGCGGCCTTTTGAACCCTCGACACGCCCATGAGGGTTGACCGCCCGGTCACCCCCCTCCACCCCGCTCCATCGCTCTGACCTGCGGTAACGCAACGGAAACCGATGATGAAGACGGTTCGAATCAGTTGACGGTGGGGAGAAGTGGAGTATGGTGGTGCGCAGTGGAGGGCCCGGTGCACCAGCGCTGAGCGCTTCACGAGGCACGGGAGGTGGGGCCGGTGTTCCTCGGCACCCATCAACCGCGTCTGGACGACAAGGGACGGCTGTTCCTGCCGGCTAAGTACCGTGAGGAGCTGGCGGAGGGTCTTGTGATCACCAAAGGCCAGGAGCGATGCCTCTACGTCTTTCCCGTGGAGGAGTTCCAGCGCATTACCGAGGCTCTCAGCACCGCCCCGGTCACCGCCAAGGCGGTGCGCGACTACAGCCGCGTCTTCTTCGCCAGTGCGTCCGACGAGAAGCCAGACAAACAAGGGCGTATCACGATCCCGCAGAGCCTGCGTCAGTACGCGGGTTTGGAGCGTGACTGCGTCGTCATCGGGGCCAACACCCGGCTGGAGATCTGGGACGCGCAGGCCTGGGACACCTATCTCAGTGCGCAGGAGCAGGCGTTCGCCGATCTGTCGGAGGAGGTGCTGCCAGGGATCTTGTAGTGACCACGGTCGATCCGTCGGTGTTGTCGTTCGGCGAGGTCTCCACCCGCAACCACTGCCGGTCAGCTGATGCACCTTCCCCGGTGTCAGATGACAGGCGTCCACGAAGAGGGTGCGGATGGGGACCTGGCCGGGCGGCGCCGGGTGGGGACTCAGAGGTGGCCGACGATCGATCTATACGCGTCATCCGCGGGCAAGGGCGCGAGAGGGGGGTTGGAGATGCAGAACAACGCTGGCACGGGCGGTCACGTTCCGGTGATGCTCGAGCGCGTTCTGGAGCTGCTCGGGCCTTCGCTGACCGGAAGCGAGCCCGTCGTCGTCGACGCCAACCTCGGCCTCGGTGGCCACTCGGAGGCCCTGCTCGCGGCCTATCCTTCACTTCATCTGATCGGGATCGACCGCGACCCTTTCGCGATCGACTTCTCGACCCGCCGGCTGAGCCCGTACGCGGACCGGATCACCCTGGTCCACGCCTCCTCCGGTGACCTGGCCGAGGTGCTCGCCCGCGCGGGGCGCACCACGGTCAACGGAGCCCTGTTCGACCTGGGGGTCTCCTCGCCGCAGCTCGACGAGGCGGAGCGCGGGTTCGCCTATTCCTACGACGCGCCGCTCGACATGCGGATGGACACCGACCAGGAGCTGACGGCGGAGCTGGTGGTCAACACCTACTCCGCCCCGGAGCTGATCCGCATCCTGCGCGATTACGGAGAAGAACGATTCGCTCCGCGTGTCGCGGGCCTGATCATCAAGGAACGGGCCAAAGAGGCCATAACCTCGACTAAGCGGCTTGCGGACATCGTGCGTGAGGCGATTCCCGCCGCGACCCGGCGCACCGGGGGAAACCCCGCCAAGAGGACTTTCCAAGCGCTGCGCATCGAGGTGAACGCGGAGCTGTCCGCCCTGGAGGCGGCGTTGCCCGCGGCACTCGACGCGCTGGCGCTGGGTGGGCGAGTCGTCGTGCTCTCGTACCACTCGCTCGAGGACCGGCTCACCAAGCAGGCCCTCACGGCGCGAACCAGGGACACCAGCCCCCCCGGGCTGCCCGTCCCCCTGCCGGCTCACCAGCCGAGGTTCCGCCTCCTGACGAGGGGAGCCGAGCTCCCAAGCGAAGAAGAGCTCGCCCGCAACCCGCGGGCGGCCTCGGCCCGGCTACGGGCGGCAGAGAGGATCCGTGTTGACGACTGAGCAGGAGACCGGCCGGGGAGCGCCCGTCCGCCGCGCGACCCCCAAGACGGGCACGCGCCGGCTCGGGGCGCCGCACCAGTCCAAGCCGCGGCCCCGTCCTGACGTCGAGAGCAAGCTGTCGGCGGCCGAGCGGGCACGCCTCGACCTCGACGGCAAGCGGCCCGCCGCCGAGCGCGAGCGCGCCGACGGCGCCACCCGCGTGCGTCCGGGCACCCGTACGGGCGCAGGCGCCGCCGGCAAGCGGATCGCCTCGGTGAGCGCGCAGATCAGGCGGCCGATGGCGCGGCGCCGGCCCGCGCGCAGCCAGCGCGCGCCGTTCGTGCTGCTCGTCGTCGGGCTGCTCTGCGGCGGCCTGGTGAGCCTGCTGCTGCTCAACACCATGCTGGCCAAGGACGCCATCACCGACGCCGACCTGCGCGACGAGATCGCGGTGGCGCGTCAGGAGAAGGAGAAGATCGAGCTGGAATACCAGCTCAAGACGCAGCCCGACGTCCTCGCCACGATGGCCGAGAACCAGGGCGAGCACCGCAACTGGGACAACGTCGACAGTTGGAGCGGCGCGGGCACCGACGGCCAGAGCGGTCAGGCGGACAGGGAACGGTGAGCAACTCAGGCGGCAGGGGGCAGGGACCCGGCCGCGGCGCTGGCGGCGCCGGCTCTCAAGGAGGGCCCGGCGCCGCTCGTCGTACGCCTGGAGGTCCGGGACGGGCGGGGCGGCAGGGCGGCTCCGCCCGTTCTGACGGAGGCCGTTCCGACGGGTCGGGCCGCCCGGCGTCGCCGGAGAACCCGCCACGCCAGCCGCGCAAGCGCCCGCCGGACCCGCTCGACCTGCCGTTCGGCCCGGGCGACCCGCCACGGGGCCGTCCGCCGCGCGAGTCCGGTGACGAACCGCGCGGCCGTTCCCGCCGCGACGACGCCGACCGCGCCGACCCGGGTGAGACCGGCCGTCCCCGCTCCGGCGGCAGCCGCCAGAGCGGCCCCGACCGTGCCCGCCGCGACGGCACCCGCCAGAGCGGCCCGGACCGCGGCCGTTCGGGCGGCTCAGGCGGCTCGGGCGGCTCGGGCGGTTCGGGGCGCGGCCGCTCGCGCGGCGACGCCGCGGACGGCACCCGCAGGCGCCCGCGCGACGAGGACGACCGCCCGAGGAACAGCGCGGGGCGGGGCCGTGACGAGGGCGACCGGCCCAGAGGGCGCGCTCCCCAGGGGCGCGACGAGGCCGACCGGCTCCGCGGGCGCGTCCAGGGAGGCGACGAGCGAGCCCGCGGCCGGCAGGAGGACGACGCGCCGCGCCGCGGCCGGCAGGAGGACGACCTCCGGAGCCGGGCCAGGGAGGACGGCGCGCTGCGGCGTCCCCAGGCGGGCGGCCCGAGGCCGCAGGCCGCCAGGCCGGAGGCGGCACGGGGCAGCGAGCGGGTGGCGGCGCGCCGCGGCGGGGAGGTGCCCCCGCCCAGAGGGCCGCGCCGTCCGCCGCCGCGCCCGCCCAGGCCGCCGCTGGTGCTGCGGCTGGGCAACCCGCGCAGGCGCATCAACATCGGCCTGATCGGCATGACGTTCGTGCTGTCGATCTTCGCCGGGCGGCTGATCCAGATGCAGGGCCTCGACTCCAAGGTGTACGAGGCCGCGGCGGTGGGCCAGCGCACGCACACCGAGCAGATCCCCGCCGAGCGCGGCTCGATCACCGACGTCAACGGCCACGGCCTGGCCATCACCGTCGAGGCGCGCGAGCTGTCCATCGACCCGTCCAAGGTCACCCCCCAGACCCGGGCCAAGTGGGCCGCCCTCCTGGCCCAGCAGCTCGGCAAGAGCGAGCAGGAGATCTCCGCCAAGCTGGCCAGGAGCAACACCCGCTACCAGCGCCTGGCCACGGACGTCGACCCGGTCGTGGCCACCCGCCTGCAGCAGGCCGGCGTGCCCGCGCTGGCGGCGAAGAAGACCTACCGCAGGCTCTACCCGGCGGGCGACCTGGCGGGCAGCCTCATCGGGTTCGTCGGCGACGAGGGCGCCGGGCTGGGCGGCATCGAGCAGGCCAGGAACACCCTGCTGGCCGGCCAGGACGGCGAGCAGCGCGTCGAGACGGGCCGCGACGGCCTGCGCATCCCGATGACCAGCAGCCAGCACACCGCCCCCGTCAACGGCCAGGACGTGCGGCTGACGATCGACCGCGACATCCAGTGGGCCGCCCAGGAGTCGATCGCCGAGCAGGTCGAGAAGGCCGGCGCCGACAGCGGCACCGTGATCGTCATGGACGTGCAGAGCGCCCAGATCATCGCCATGGCCAACGCCCCCGAGCTCGACCTGAACAACTGGCGCAAGGCCCCCGCGTCCGCGTACGTCAACAAGGCCGCCGCCGACGTGTTCGAGCCCGGCAGCACCAACAAGGTGATCACGGCCGCCGCCGCGATCGAGGCCGGCGCGGTGACGCCCGACACGGTGTTCCAGGTCCCCGACCGGATCAAGTGCGCCGACCAGGTGCTGCGCGACGCGCACCCGCACAAGGCCGAGTCGATGACGTTCCGCCAGGCCGTGGCCGAGTCCAGCAACGTGGCCACGATCATGGCCGCGCGCAAGGTCGGCAGCGAGCGCCTCTTCCGGATGCTGAAGGCGTTCGGGTTCGGCACGCGGCCGGGTGGCGGCGTGCCGAGCGCGGAGGCCGGGCTGCTGCCCGACTACAAGAACTGGTCGGGCAGCCAGAGCTGCACCGTCGCCTACGGGCAGGGCGTTTCGGTGACCGCGCTGCAGATGGCCAGCGTCTACCAGACCATCGCCAACGGCGGCGTCAAGATCGAGCCGCGGATCGTGGCCGGCACGACGGACACGTCCGGCAGGTTCGTTCCCGCTCCCGCAGGTAAGCAGACCAGAGTGGTGAGCGCGACGACGGCGAAGGAGATCACGACGATGCTGGAGACCGCGGTGAGCGCGGAGGGCACGGGAGAGCTCGCGGCCATCCCCGGCTACCGGGTGGCGGGCAAGACGGGCACGGCCAACCGCTACGATGCGAAGCTCGGCCGGTACGAGGGCTACACGGCCTCGTTCGTCGGGTTCGCGCCCGCCGACAAGCCCCGGCTGGTGGTGCTGTCGGTGCTGCAGAACCCGAAGAACGGCCACTTCGGCGGGCAGTTGGCGGCCCCCGTGTTCAAGGATGTGATGACGTTCGCCATCAAGAGCAAGAAGATTCCTCCCACAGGCTCCGCCGCGCCGCCGGTGCGGATGCGCGCGGGACAGTGACCAGGGAAGGTACGCTCTCGCCGTGCGTCCCCCGTCGTCTATGCGTCCTACGACCAGCCCGCCCCGCCCGCTGACCGGGCTCGCGACCATGCTCGACGCCGACTCAGGCACGTCGCGGTCGCCTCATGCCGCCCTGACCGGCGTCACCATCGACTCCCGCGACGTCAGTCGCGGAGATCTCTACGTGGCGTTGCCCGGCAAACAGGCCCACGGAGCCGCCTTCGCCGCCGAGGCGATGGCGAAGGGAGCGGTGGCGGTGCTCACCGACCGCGCCGGCCGCGACGAGGCCGTCGCGACCGGGCTGCCGGTGCTGATCGTGCCCGACCCGCGCGCCCTGCTCGGGCAGATCTCCTCCTGGGTGTACGGGCAGCCGGCCCACGACATCCAGATCCTCGGAGTCACCGGCACCAGCGGCAAGTCCACCACCACGTTCATGATCGAGGCCGGCCTGCGGGCGGCCGGGCACCGGGCCGGCCTGGTGGGCGGCGTCGAGATCCGCGCCGGCGAGGCGCGTTTCCAGCCCACGCTCACCACGCCCGAGGCGCCGCAGCTGCACGGCCTGTTCGCCCTGATGCGCGAGGAAGGCGTCAGCGCGGCCGTCATGGAGGTCTCCAGCCACGCCCTGGCGCTCGGCCGGGTCGACGGGATCTTCTACGACGTCGCCCTGTTCACCAACCTCTCCCAGGACCACCTCGACTTCCACAAGGACTTCGAGGACTACTTCGCGACCAAGGTGCGGCTGTTCCAGCCGGAGCTGAGCCGGGTCGGCGTGACCAACATCGACGACCGCTACGGGCGGGAGCTGCTCGACCTGGCGAAGGTGCCGATGACCACGTACTCGGCGCTGGGCGACCCGGAGGCCGAGTGGCGGGCGCTGGACGCCCGGCTGGGCGCCGACGGCAGCGCGTTCAGGGTCGTGGGGCCCGGCGGGGTCGAGGCGGACGCGCAGATCGCGCTGCCGGGGCCGTTCAACGTCGCCAACGCGCTCGGCTCCATCGTCACGCTCGTCGAGGCCGGGGTGCCGCTGCACACCGCCGTGCACGGCGTGGGCACGCTCACCGGGGTTCCGGGGCGCATGCAGCGGATCACGGCCGCGGGGGACGAGTTCCAGGCCGTCGTGGACTACTCCCACAAGCCCGGCGCCGTGGAGTCGGTGCTGCGCTCGCTGCGGTCCGTCACGGCGGGCACGCTGACGATCGTGCTCGGCTGCGGCGGCGACCGCGACAAGGGCAAACGGCCCGTCATGGGCGAGCTCGCCGCCCAGCTGGCGGATGTGGCCATTTTCACGAGCGACAATCCGCGCTCGGAGGATCCGCTGGCCATTCTCGTGACGATGATGGAGGGAGCGCTCCGCGTTCCGCAGCACGACCGCGCTCATGTGATCATTGAGCCCGACCGCGCGGCCGCCATCGGCCTGGCGATCGCCCGGGCCGGGCAAGGCGACGTGATCGTCGTGGCCGGCAAGGGTCATGAGCAGGGTCAGTACATTTCAGGCGAAGTGATCCCCTTCGACGACCGTGAGGTGGTCGCGGAGGCGATCGCCGCACGCGAGGAAAGCACGGAAAGCAGGAAGCACTGATGATCCCCTTGCCTCTGGCCAGGATCGCCGAGATAACCTCGGGCGCCCTGACGGGCATGGCCGATCCCCGCGCGGTCGTCCGCGGGCCCGTCGTGATCGACTCGCGGGCCGTAGAACCGGGATCGCTGTTCGTGGCCATCAAGGGCGCGCGCGTCGACGGCCACGACTACGCCGCGCAGGCGATCAGGGCCGGAGCCGTCGCCGTGCTGGCCACCAGGCCGGTCGAGGGACCCGCGGTGATCGTGCCCGACGCCGCAGCCGCGCTGGCCGAGCTGGCCACCGCCCAGGCGGCCGCGCTGCCCAAGGTCACCGTGATCGGCGTGACCGGCTCGGCGGGCAAGACCAGCACCAAGGACCTGCTGGCGCGACTCACCGCCCGCGTCGGGCCCACGATCGCCCCTGTCGGCAGCTTCAACAACGAGCTCGGACACCCGCTGACCGTGCTGCGGGCCGACCTCGACACCCGCTTCATGGTGCTGGAGCTGGCCGCGCGCAACATCGGCCACATCAAGGACCTGACCCGCATCGCGCCGCCGGAGATCGGCGTGGTGCTCAACGTCGGCACCGCGCACCTCGGCGTGTTCGGCGGCAAGGAGGCCATCGCCAAGGCCAAGGGCGAGCTGGTCGAGGCGCTGCCGCGCACCGGCGTGGCCGTCCTGAACGCCGACGACCCGCTGGTGCGGGCCATGGCCTCGCGCACGGACGCGCGGGTCACGTTCTTCGGCCGGGGCGAGTCCGCCTCCATCCGGGCCGAGGGCGTCACGGTCGACGCCCGCGGGCGGGCCTCCTTCACGCTGCGCACGCCCTCGGGGTCCGCGCCCGTGTCGCTCCAGCTGTTCGGGGAGCACGCCGTCGAGAACGCCCTGGCCGCCGCCGCGGCCGGTTACGAGCTGGGCCTGCCGGTGGCGACCATCGCCGCCGAGCTGTCGCAGGCCACGCCGCTCAGCCGGTGGCGGATGGAGGTCACGGACCGGGCCGACGGGGTGACGGTCGTCAACGACGCGTACAACGCCAATCCCGACTCGATGCGGGCGGCGTTCGCGGCGTTCGAGGTGCTGGGCCGGGGACGGCGGCGCTTCGCCGTCATCGCGGCGCTGCGCGAGCTGGGCGAGGAGGGCCCCGCGCTCAACGCGGAGCTGGGCCGGCTGGCCGGCGGCTCCGGCCTGGCCGGGCTCATCGTGGCCGGCCCCGACGCGGGCCCGGTGCTGGAAGGGGCGAGCGCCGCCGCGGCGGAGGCCCAGGCGGCCGCTCAGGCGGCCCTGGACGCCCAGGCGGCGGCCCACGCCGCGGCCGGGGTCCCGCAGGCGCCCGTCCCCCATCAGGACGCGCCTCAGGGCTGGCACGGACCTTCCCCCGACCAAGGCTGGCACGGGCCCGCTCAGGATCAGGGCTGGCACGGACCTTCTCCCGACCAGGGCTGGCACGGGCCCGCTCAGGATCAGGGCTGGCACGGACCGTCCCCCGAGCAGGGGGCACCGCAGCCCGGCTGGCAGGCGCCGGACGCCGGTGGCGTGCCGCCGCAGGGATGGCAGGCGCCTCCGGCGGGTGGACCCATGCCCGGACAGCCGCCGGTGGGCGGGCCTCCCATGGGCGCGGCTCCCTTCGGCGGCGTGCCCGCCGGGCCGCACGCGGGCGGGCCTCACCCGGGCGGGCCGGTGGCCGGGGCGCCACCCGGTGGCGGGGCCGCGTATCCTGCGCAGGCGATGCGAATTGTGCACGTGCCCGATGCCGAGGCGGCCGCGGCCGAGCTGGCCGGATGGCTGCGGCCGGGTGACGCGGTGCTGGTGAAGGGACCGAGAGCCATGGGTCTGGAACGGACGGCCGAGCTCGTGCTCGGAGGTGCCGCTCAGTGACCGAAATCATCATCGCCGGTGCGGTGGGCCTGATCCTCTCGATGCTGGGCACCCCGCTGGCGATCCGGCTGTTGTCGCGGCGCGGCTACGGCCAGGAGATCCGTGAGGACGGCGTGCAGGCCCACCTCGGCAAGCGGGGCACCCCCACGATGGGCGGCATCGTGTTCGTGCTGGCCTCGCTGCTCGCCTACGGCGCCTCCCACCTGGCCACCTTCGCCGCGCCCACCGTGTCGGGCATGCTGGTGCTGTTCCTGATGACGGGGCTCGGCGCGGTCGGGTTCCTCGACGACTTCATCAAGATCTACAAGCAGCGCAGCCTCGGCCTCCGCAGCGGCGCCAAGGCGCTCGGCCAGCTCGTCGTCGGCGCGGTCTTCGCGTTCCTGGTGGTCCGCCAGCCGAACATCTACGGCATCACCCCCGCCGAGACCCGGGTGTCGTTCCTGCGGGACATCGGCCCGTCGATCGGCATCGTCGGGTTCACCATCTGGGTGCTCTTCATGATCGTCGGGTTCTCCAACGCGGTGAACCTCACCGACGGCCTCGACGGCCTCGCCAGCGGCGCGACCGGCGTCGTGCTGGCCGCGTACGTGCTGATCGGCAACTGGCAGCTGCGCAACAACTGCATCGACCAGCTCGGCCCCAACTGCTACTGGGTGCGCGACCCGCTCGACCTGGCCGTGGTGGCCGCGGCCGTGCTCGGGGCGCTGATCGGGTTCCTGTGGTGGAACGCCCCGCCCGCCCGCATCTTCATGGGCGACACCGGCTCGCTGGCCCTGGGCGGCGTGCTGGCCGGCCTGGCCATCGCCACCCGCACCCAGCTCCTGCTGATCATCCTGGCCGGCCTGTGCGTGATCATCACCCTGTCGGTCATCATCCAGGTCGGGTTCTTCAAGATGACCGGGAAACGGGTGTTCAGGATGGCGCCGTTGCAGCACCACTTCGAGCTGAAGGGCTGGGCCGAGACCACGATCGTGGTCAGGTTCTGGCTGGTCGCGATGCTCTGCTCGGCCCTCGGGCTCGGGCTGTTCTACGTCGAGTGGATGCCCAAGCCATGAGTGTCACGTGCGTGGCCGGGCTCGGCGTGTCCGGCACCGCCGTGGCGCGGGTGCTGGCCGAGCGCGGCGAGCGCGTCGTGGTCGTGGAGGCGGTGGAGGGCGAGCGCCAGCTCGCCGCCGCCGCCGAGCTGGCCGC
>NZ_JBSGFQ010000140.1:0-30401 GCF_053603495.1 Nonomuraea sp. NPDC004186
AGGGGGGTCCCCCCCACCCACCAACACAAACCCAAACACGGGCGTCAGCTGAAAGGACCCCGTCGCCGCCGCTCGCCGCACGACAACGCCCACCTAAGCGTGGGGGGGGGCACCCACCCCCCCCCCCAGACGCGCAGCACACGGGAGGGGCGGGGGCGGGCGCCCCCCCCCCCCGCAGGATCCTGCGCGACGACGCCTACGCGGCGGCGCGGCCCCTGCTGGCCGGGCAGTGCGGGCGGGCTCTGGCCGCGATCCACCGCATGCCGCCCGGCTGCCTGGCGCAGGAGGGGGCGGAGGATCCGCTGCGGCGCTGGCGGGACGTGCTGGACCTGCTGGGCGAGCCGCACCCGGTGTTCGAGCTGGCGCTGCGCCGGCTGGCCGCCGACCGGCCCACCGGCACGCGGCGCACGGTCGTGCACGGCGACTTCCGCAACGGCAACCTCATCGTCGGGCCCGACGGCATCAGGGCGGTGCTCGACTGGGAGCTCGCCCACCTCGGCGACCCCCTCGAAGACCTCGGCTGGCTCTGCGTGAAGGCGTGGCGGTTCGGCTCGCCGCTGCCGGTCGGCGGCTTCGGCGCCTACGACGAGCTGATCGACGCGTACGAGGCCGCTGGCGGGGACCCGGTGGACCGGGACGCGCTGCGCTGGTGGGAGACGTTCGGCGTGCTCAAGTGGGGGATCATCTGCGTCATGCAGACCATGCGGCACCTGCGCGGCGGCGCCCGGTCGGTGGAGCTGGCCGCGATCGGCCGGCGCGTGTGCGAGAACGAGTGGGACCTGCTGCGCATGCTCCGGGGAAAACCCGTTGCCCCGGCGTGACCCCGGACCGCACGCTTGACCGGTGGCCATCCTGGAAGCGTCCCATCTGGTCAAGCGGTTCGGCGGGGTCACCGCCGTGCGCGACCTCAGCCTCACCGTGGGCGAGGGCGAGGTCGTCGGCCTGCTGGGCCCCAACGGCGCGGGCAAGTCGACCACCCTCCACATGCTGCTCGGCCTGATCACCCCCGACGCGGGCACGATCCGGCTGTTCGGCCTCGAGCTGGCCCGGCACCGCACCGAGACGCTCAGCCAGGTCAACTTCGCCGCCAGCTACGTGGACCTGCCCGGCGTGCTGCACGTGCACGAGGTGCTCGACGCGTTCGCCCGGCTCTACGCGCTGCGCCACCCGCGCCGCCGGGTGGAGGAGATGATCGAGCTGTTCGAGCTGGGCCCGCTGCGCAGGCGGAAGGTGATGGACCTGTCGTCGGGCCAGCGCACCCGCGTGCACCTCGCCAAGGCGCTGCTCAACGCGCCCAGGCTGCTGGTGCTCGACGAGCCCACGGCCAACCTCGACCCCGACGCCGGCGACCGGGTCCGCAGCCTGCTGTCCCGTCTGGCCAGGGAGGAGGGCAGCGCCATGCTGATCACCTCGCACAACATGCGCGAGGTCGAGCGCATGTGCGACCGGATCCACTTCATGGCGGACGGCGTCGTCGTGGCCGCCGGCAGCGCCAAGGAGCTGGCCGGCCACTACGGGGCCGAGGACCTGGAAGAGGTGTTCCTGAAGGTGGCACGCGGATGACCACGCGGATGACTACGGTGACTCTGCCCCCGTTGAGCCTGGCCGCCCGGCGCACGCGCGTCATGGGTGTGGTCCGGCGCGACTTCGCGGCGCTGCGGCGCAGCCCGGTCAGGATGTTCGAGATCCTGTTCTGGCCGACGATCGAGCTGGTGCTGTGGGGCTTCGTGACGCTGTTCCTGCAGGCGCAGCGGGTGCCGTTCGTGGTGGCGTTCCTGCTCGGGGCGGTGCTGCTCTGGCAGGTGCTGCAGAAGGCCAGCAACGAGATCTCGATCGCGTTCCTGGAGGACATCTGGTCGCGCAACCTGCTCAACGTGCAGGTCAGCCCGCTGTCGAGCGTCGAATACCTGGCGGGGCTCGTCCTGTTCTCGCTGGGCAAGGTGGCGTTCGCGGTCGCGGTGATGGCCGGGCTGGCCCTCGGCCTCTACGGGTTCGGGCTGTCGAGCATGGGCGTGGGGCTGGTGCCGTTCATGGGGATCCTGCTCGTCCTCGGCTGGTCGCTGGGCCTGGTCGGCATCGCGGCGGTGCTCCGCTTCGGCGAGAACGCACAGGTGATCGCCTGGTCGCTGGTGTTCGTGGTGCAGCCGCTGGCCGGGATCTTCTACCCGATCTCGGTGCTGCCGGAGCCGCTGCGGACGATCTCGTGGCTGCTGCCGGCCTCGCACGTGTTCGAGGGCATGCGCACGGTCATGGGCGGCGGCGCGGTGCCGTGGGACCGGCTGGCCTGGGCGGGCGGGCTCAACGTGGTCTACCTGGCCGGCACGGTGGGGCTGTTCGCCTGGGCGCTCAGGTATGCCCGGCGGCATGGGAAGCTCTCCCGTTTCGGGGACTGACGGCGGGCTGCCGGACGAGGGCCGCGGCGATCACGTCCACCAGGCCCTCGACCACCTGTACGCGGTCCACCTCGGGGTGCTCCAGCCACCAGTCGCCGGTCGTCTGCACCATGCCGACGAACGCGTGCCCCAGCACCTGCGCCCGCACCGGGTCGGGCACCGCGCGCTCGCCGGCCAGCAGGCCGCCGAGCTCCTCGCCCAGCCCCCGCACGAGCGCGGTCATGTGGGAGCGGAACCTGGAGTCCTCGGCGCTGGCCCGGTGGAACAGGAACCGGTAGAGGTTGCGGTTGGCCGAGATCAGGTCGAGGTAGACGCCGATGGTCGCCCGCGCGCGGCCCCGCAGGTCGGCGCCAGGGGCGACGAGCTCGGGGCGCAGCTGGGCGATGACCGTGCGCACGTGGCGGTCGGCCAGCGCCTCGTAGAGGCCGCTCTTGTCGCCGAAGTGGCGGTAGAGGATGGGCTTGGTGATGCCGGCCTCGGCGGCGATGGCCGCCATCGAGACCTCGGGGCCCTGGGTCAGGATGACCCGGTCGGCTGCGTCGAGCAGCGCTCTGCGCCGGTCGGGGTCCCGTCCACTCACCCGCCCAGGATAGGCCGCCCCGGAATCCGCCCTTCACCTGCCCAGGACGGACCGCAACCGGCCGGGCAGCAGCGCCGAGAGCACCAGGAGCGCGCCGATGATCGTGTAGAGGCCGGTCATCCCGGCCATCGTGCCGGGCGGCTCGGTCAGCTCGGCCCAGGGGACGCCGTTCGGCTGCGACCACGGCAGGCCGCCCTCCCGCGCCCAGGGCAGGCTGCCGGCCACGCCGAGCGCGGCGTTCAGGTCGAGGGCGAACACGGCCCCCGCCGCCGCCAGCGGGATGCCGCAGCCGAGGGCCGCCGCGGGCCAGGCGGTCAGGAGGGTGACGATGACGGCCACCACGATCAGGTAGCCGAGCGCCGCGGGCGACGGGCCGAACGTGGCGCTGCTCGTACGCAGGGCTCTGGCGGCCGCCTCGGTCAGGTAGTAGACGGGCACGAGGGCGGCCACGCCTGCGGCGGCTCCCACCAGATGTCGATTCTCACGGGTCACACCGCCTTCGTCCCCGCCTCGTACGCCGATTACGCACGTCAGACCGCTGTCCACTGGCAGCGCGACCGTCTTTACGTCGTAGATCACACGTTCGCCTCGAAATCGCGAAATTACTGGAAAATACTGGGACTGTTGGTACGCTCGCGCCATGAGTGACCGGCTGGACGATCTCGAACGGCGGATCGACGAGCTCCGGGCGGGCGTGCGCAAGGCGATGCGGGTCAGGGACGGCGCCACGGCCCGCGCCCTGCGCGCCGAGCTGCGTACCGCGGAGCGCGAATGGGACGCCCTCGTGAGCGGCGAGCCGGCTCAGGCCAAGCCGGAGCCACCGCGCCTGGTGACCGTGCGCGAGCAGGTGAACCAGGGGCTGCGGCTGCTCGGCGCGGCCGCCCAGCCGCGGCTCGTCGTGGCCGTCAGCGACGTGTTCTTCGGCGGCACGATCCGCAGCGCCCAGCTCACCAGCCTGCGCAGGGACGAGGAGCGCTCGTTCCGGTCGTCGCCGCACGGGCGGCCGTACTACCTGTGCGCCGCGCTGACCGACCGCCTCTCCCCCGCCCGGGGGCTGCTCACGCTCAGCACCTGGCCGCTGGAGCGGCGGGTGGTCGGTCCGCTCAGCCCTCGCGTCGACTTCCTGACCTGCGCCATCGCGGTGGCCTCGCACGAGTCGGCCGACGGGCGGGCCGACCGGTTACTCCTGCGGATGGCCAGGAACATCCCCGGCGCCACTGACGGCACGCTGGGCCCGTCCGACCCGGATCGGGTGATCGAGGCGGCCCGCGCCGAGCTGCGCGTGCACGGCGACCGCGACACGCGGGATCGCGCCGAGCTGGCAGAACGCGCCGCGGCGCAGCTCGGTGACGCCGCCCGCCTGTTCGGCGCCGCTACGCTGAGCACGATCAAGAAGGAGAACGCGAAGTGAGCGGCTTGAAGCGCGAGGGCGAACACATCCAGCGGCTTGACGCGTTGCGCGGCACGACGCCGCCCCGCCCGCACGACGCCCGCGCCATCGCGGCCCTGGCCGCCAACCCCGGCTGCACCCGCCGGGCCCTGCTCGACGGCGCCGGCATCGACAAGGACGCCGCCGCCCGCCACCTCGGCTTCCCGGCGCCGTTCGGCCAGTCGCCGTTCGCGATCACGCGCGGCAACATGTTCGAGGCGCTGGTCAAGGCCGACGGGTGCGCGGAGCTGCTGCGGATGCTGCGCGAGCTGCTGCGCCTGCCGGTCGCCGAGGTCGCCTACCACGACGTCGAGAACGTCGGCGCCCACCTGCGCCACGCCCACACCCGCGCGCTGATCGACCGCGCGGCCCGCGACGGCCAGGACGCGGGCACGCTGTACGACCACCCGCTGCTCACCCTGGAGATCGCCGGCCACACCGCCTACCTGGAGCCCGACGTGGTGGCCTTCCAGCTCGGCGGCCGGTTCCACATCGTGGAGATCAAGTCGTTCGCGGTGATCGACGGTCAGGCCGACCCGGCGGCGGTGGCCGCGGCCGCGCGGCAGGCGGCGGTGTACGTGCTGGCGCTGCGCACGCTCCTGGAGGAGCTGGGCCACGACCCGGCCAAGGTCTCGCACGACGTGGTCCTGGTCTGCCCCGAGAACTTCGCCAACCGGCCTGTCGCGACCCTCGTCGACGTGCGCAAGCAGATGGCCGTGCTGCGCCGCCAGCTCACCCGGATGACCACACTCGACCGGCTGCTCGAAGGGCTGCCCGACGACCTCACGTTCGACCTGCGGCCCGGCGAGGACGGGCGGCCCACCCGGCCCGTCGCCGAGCTGGGCGACGCGCTGCGCAGGGCGACCGCCCGCTACGCGCCCGACTGCATGTCCGCGTGCGACCTGTGCTTCTTCTGCCGCGACGAGGCCCGCCAGGAGGGCGCCTCCGACCTGCTCGGCCGGCAGGTGCGCGACGAGCTGGGCGGGGTGGCCTCGGTGGCGGAGGCGCTCGGGCTGGCCGACGGCGCCCACGACCCCGCCGAGGGCCAGGAGGAGATCGCCCGGCTGCTCCGCAACGCCGAACGCCTGCGCAGGGAGTGCCTCACGTGAGCATGCTGACCTCGCTCGCGCGGCTGCGGGCCCTGGAGGAGGGCATCGCGCAGCCCGTCGCGACCGTCAGGCACTGCCATCTGTCGGAGCGGCCGATGGTGTTCATCCCGCTCAAGCTCTCGGGCGAGGCCGCCGCGCCGCTGGCCGCCATGCTCGGCACCGACCGGGACCGGCCGCGCCTGCTCGTGGTGACCCAGCCGCGCAACCGCGACCTGCGCTTCGCCTGGGCCGCCGAGCTGGCCGGGGTGCTGCTGCCGTACGTCGAGGGCTTCATGGCCGACACCGAGACGGTGGAGCGCAAGAACGCCGACCCCTACGAGCGCGTGCTGGACGCGCCGCAGCTCATCGTGCCCAACCAGACCGGGGTGGCCTTCACCAGGCTGCTCGGCCGCTCCACGCGCTTCCGCCGGGCCGACGGGCCCTATCCGGTGCCCGAGGCGGTGCCGCTGCTGGGGCGGTGGCTGACGTACTTCGCGGAGCGGGCCGCGTACCCGGGCTCGTCGATGATGCTGGCCGCGACCGAGGAGCTGGGCCGGCACTGGGCGAGCGGGCAGAGCTCGCTGGAGGACGCCAACCTGGCCGCGCTGCTGGCCTGGATCACCAGGGGGCCGGACGACGAGGCCGAGGACCCGCTGATCTGGCCGCCCGCCGGGCCCGCTACCGATCCGGGGTTCGACGCGGAGGTGCTGTCGCCGGCGATGGACAGCGAGTCGCCCGAGCGCATCACCGAGGCGCTGCGCACCCAGCTCGAGCCCACGTGGCGGCTCATGTGGCAGGCCGTCGAGCTGCTGGCCGGGCTGGAGGAGGGTTCGAGCGCCGCGCAGCGGTGGGAGCAGGACCGCGGCTCGTTCAGCGGCATGGCGGTGCACATCGCCGAGGGGGCGCCGCCGCAGGCCAGGCGTGACGGGGCGGTGGCCGCCGCGGCCAAGCTGGCCCGCATGGAGCGGGCCCAGGCCGCGTACGACGTGCAGCGCGCCTACGACGACCCCCTGGTCATGGCCGAGTACCGGCTGACCGGGGAGGCGTTCGCGGGCGAGGTGATCGAGACCGTCCCCGACAACACCGAGGGCGAGGGCCGCTCCCGCAAGCTCCGCCCGCTCGTGGTGATCAAGACCGACGACCCGGTACGCCTGGCGCCCGGCACCTCGCTGGGCACCCCGCAGCGCCGCGGCCAGGGCGCCGAGCTCGTGGAGGCCGGCCAGGGCCTGGTCACCCTGAAGATCACCAAAGGCATGGGCCGGGGCAAGACGGCCGCGCCGGGAGCGGTGCCCGAGGTCGGCGAGCGGGTCTGCTACACCTCGCTGACCGACGACTTCCAGGGCTCCCCCCACCTGCCCGACTCCGAGGCCACGCCGTGGACGCACGGCGGGCCGCCGCAGGAGTACGTGCCCGACGACGAGGACGCCCAGGAGGAGTGGTCGTGACCGACAGCCCGGAGCAGGTCATCAGGAACGTCCTCGCCGACCTGCCCCGGCACCGCGGCGTCGTGGTCGACTCGCCGCCCGGCGCGGGCAAGTCCACGCTGGTGGTGCGGGCGGCGGCGCACATCGCGGCGACCGGCGAGCCCCTGATGATCGTCGCCCAGACGAACGAGCAGGTCGACGACCTGGTGACCCGCATCTCCGAGAAGCACCCCCACCTGACCGTGGGACGGCTGTCGGCCGGTGGCTACGTGCCGCCGCTGCGGCTGCTGGAGCTGGCCGGCGTCCGGGTCGGCACCCGGATCCAGGATCTCGGCGACCCGGACATCGTCATCGCGACCGCCGACAAGTGGGCCTGGATCGGCGGCCGGGTGTGGCCGTGGGCGATCGTGGACGAGGCGTACCAGATGCGCTCGGACAAGCTGCTGCGGATCGCGGGGCTGTTCGAGCGGGCGCTGTTCGTGGGCGATCCGGGGCAGCTCGACCCGTTCTCGATCGTGGACGGGGACCGGTGGTCGGGGTTGTCGTGGGATCCGCTGCAGAGCGCGGTATCGGTGCTGCTGCGCCACAATCCGGACATCCCGGTGCACCGGCTGCCGGTGTCGTGGCGCCTGCCGGCCTCGGCCGCGCCGGTGGTGTCGCAGGCGTTCTACCCGTTCACCGGGTTCCGGTCGGGGACGTCGCACGGCGATCGGCGGCTGGAGCTGGTGACGGGCGGCATGGGGACCGTGCACGACCGGGCGCTGGAGGAGGCCGCCCGGTCGGGGTGGGCGCTGCTGGAGCTGCCCAACCGGCACACCGTGCGTACCGACGGGGAGGCGGTGCAGGCGGTGGCCCTGCTGGCCGAGCGCCTGCTGCAGCGCGGCGCCGTGGCCTCCTCCGAGCAGGGCGAGCGGCCGGTGACGGCGGACCGCATCGCGGTCGGGGCCGCCCACCGCGACCAGGTGGCCGCCATCCGGGCCGCCGGGGTGCCGCCGGAGATCACCGTGGACACCGCGAACCGCCTGCAGGGGCGCGAGTACGACGTGACCGTCGTCCTGCACCCGCTGTCCGGCCGCCGCGACGCCACGGCCTTCCACCTGGAGTCGGGGCGGCTGTGCGTGCTGGCGTCGCGGCACCGGCACGCCTGCGTCGTGGTGGCCCGGGCGGGCATCGCCGAGCTCCTGGACGCCCACCCGTCGGCGGAGCCGGTGCAGCTGGGGGTGCCGGTCAAGTTCCCCGACGGCTGGGAGGCCAACCAGTCGATCCTCGACCACCTGTCCCACCACCGCGTCTGAGAACGCCGGTCCTCAGACGCGGTGCTGCCAGACGTCGATGACCAGGACGGGGCGCATGCCCGCCGACTCGTAGAGCCCGAGCGCCGGGGTGGTGTTGTTGGAGTCGACGTGCAGGATCGTGCCCTTGCGGCCGCGCGCCGCGTCGGCAGCGAAGGCGTGGCGGAGCAGGAAGCGCCCCAGGCCCTGGCCGCGGAACTCCGGGACGACCGCGAGCGTGGCCACGTAGCCGCAGCCCTCGTCCGGGACGAACTGGTTGTTGGCGATCAGCACCCCGGCGGGGCGGCCGTCGAGGCGGGCCAGGGTGAGCTGCGCCCAGTCCGTCGTCGACTGCGCCTGCCGGCGCGAATACCACACGTCGTAGTCGACCGGCACGAACCCGAAGTGCTCGGCGAAGCCCTCCTGGTGCACCCGGTGCGCCTCGCGCCGCGCGTCGTCGCTCTCCCCCGTGTGCAGGGTCAGCCCGGCGGGCGGAGCGGGCGGCTGCACGGGCCCGTCATGGTCGATGCGCATGCGGTGGAAGCTGGTGCCGGGCGAAAAGCCGCGTGCCTCGGCCGTGGCCCGCTTGGCGGTGTCGGCGCGGTAGATGCCGATGTGCAGGGTGGCGCCGTCGTGGCCGGCCTCGGCGGCCAGCTCGCCGGCCCGTCCGATCACCAGGGGCCAGAGCCGGTCGTCCAGGCCCGCCCGCCCCAGATCAGGGCCGGGCCGTACGATCACCTCGACGTCCACCGTGTCGCTGTCGCCGACGCGGCACGCCCAGGCCCACCCGTCGAGCCGGCCGTCGCCGTCGCGGGCGAGCCAGCCGTCCCTGTCGCGGTCGAAGCCGGGCTCGGCCAGCTCGTCGGCGACGTCGTCGAGCGTCATGTCGGGAGAGCCGATCACCGCGGTGTCGTAGACCGCGATCAGCTCATGGATGGCCGCGGCGTCTTCCACGCGCGGGCGGCCGAGGGTGTGGTGCATAGCGGGGATTGTCCACAAAACACCGGCCGCGCGCCTCCCATTTTTTTCCCGAGGCATTTCCCGAGGTCGAAACCGGAGGCGCGCTCGGCCGGGTGCTCAGCCCGCCGCGGGGCTGACGGCCTGCTCGTCCTTGGCGGGCGCCGGGGCGCCGCCGCGCAGCGGGATCTCCTTGACGAACGCGGCCAGCACGGGCACGACGACCGCGAACAGGATGGCCCACCAGAAGACGCCGGAGATGGAGGTCGCCAGCGACTCCAGCAGCCCGGTGCGCATCTGCGCGGGCATCTGGGCGACCGCGCCGGGGTCCATCCTGCCGCCGCTCTTGGCCACCCGCTCGGCCGCCTGCTCGCCGAAGCGGGAGGTCAGCTCCGACAGGAAGTGGTTGTTGAAGATCGCCCCGAACAGCGAGACGCCGAACGAGCCCCCGATCGACCTGAAGAACGTGGTGGCGCTGCTGGAGACGCCCAGGTCCTTCTGCTCGACGCTGTTCTGCGCGATGAGCATCGTGGTCTGCATGAGGAAGCCCATGCCGAGGCCGAGCACGGCGATGTAGACACCGGTGACCCAGGAGGCCGTGTGGACGTCCATCGTGGACAGCAGCCACATGCCCACCGCCATGCCGATCCCGCCGAGCACCGGGTAGATCTTGTACTTGCCCGTGACGGTGATCGCCTTGCCCACGAACAGCGACACGACCATCGCGGCGCCCATCATCGGCAGCATCAGCAGGCCGGAGTTGGTGGCCGTGGAGCCCTGCACCATCTGCTGGAACAGTGGCAGGAAGTTGATCGCGCCGAACATGGCGAAGCCCAGCAGGAAGCCGATGATCGAGATCAGCGTGAAGTTGCGGTTGGCGAAGAGCTGCAGCGGCATGATCGGCTCCTCGACCTTCCGCTCGACCACGACGAACAGCGCCAGCGTGACCACGGCGATCGCGACGAGGGAGAGGATCTGCCAGGAGCCCCAGGCGTACTCGTTGCCGCCCCAGGTCGTGATGAGCACCAGGGCGGTGATCCCGACGGACAGCAGGCCCGCGCCCGCCCAGTCGATGCGCACCTTGTTGCGCAGCTTCGGAAGGTGCAGCTGCGTCACGATCATGGCCAGCGCGATCGCGCCGATCGGCAGGTTGACGTAGAAGGCCCAGCGCCAGTCGATGTTGTCGGTGATGAAGCCGCCGACCAGCGGGCCCGCGATCATCGCCAGCGACATGACGCCGGCCATGATGCCCTGGTACTCGCCGCGCTCACGGGGCGGCACCAGGTCGCCGATGATCGCCATGACGTTCACGATGAGGCCGCCCGCGCCGAGCCCCTGGATCGCGCGGAACGCGATCAGCTCGGCCATGCCGCCCTCCGGCCCGCCGAGCAGCGACGAGCCCGCCATGCCGCAGAGCGCGGAGCCGACCATGAAGATGACGATCGAGATGATGAAGATGGTCTTGCGACCGTACAGGTCGCCGATCTTGCCCCAGATCGGCGTCGAGACGGTCGTGCCCAGCACGTACGCCGTGACGACCCACGACAGATGCGTCAGACCGCCGAGCTCCCCGACGATGCGCGGCATGGCCGTGCCCACGATCATGTTGTCGAGCATCGCCAGGACCATGGCTAACATCAGTCCCGGCAGAACGACCATGACCTCACGGCGTCGTCCGACTGCCTCCGCCACCAGACACCCCTCATGTGCATTTTGGATCTTGCTTACTTGCCGCCCGGCAAGCATAGAATAAGGTAGATACTTACTTGCCGGCCGTCAAGTCGAAAAGGTGTGAAGTGCGGGAAGACACTCGGACCCGGATTCAGGAGATCGCGCTCCGGCTGTTCACCGAGCAGGGATACGAGGCGACGTCACTGCGGGAGATCGCCGAGGAGCTCGGAGTGACGAAGGCCGCCCTGTACTACCACTTCAAGACGAAGGACGACATCGTCACGAGCCTGGTCGGCAACCGGCTGGTCGAGCTCGAGGAGCTCCTGGCGTGGGCCCGGAGCCGGCCGAAGACGCCGGAGACGCGGCGCGAGCTGGTCGAGCGCTACGCCGCGGGGATCAGGCGGACCCAGCACATCGGGGTGGCCAGGTTCCTGGAGCGCAACCAGACCGCCCTGCGTGACCATCCGACGCTCACCAAGACCCGCGAGCTGATGATGGAGCTCGTGGCCGAGCTGAACGAGCCCGGCGCCACGCCCGTCGAGCGCGTCAGCCGGGCGACGGCGCTGTTCGCGATACACGCGGGGAAATGGATGATCGAGGAGGGCCGGCTGTCCGAGGACGAGGTCGACAAGGCCTCCCTGGAGGTCGCCATGCGCCTGCTGGAGCCATAGCCTCCGGACCCCGGACCTCTGACGGGACGATTGACGCACCGTAACGAGGGAAGGGGACTGAGCACGCATCCAGACAGAAGGAGGAGGCCCCGAATGGAGGCCACGATAGCGCTCCGACTGCCCAGGGATGCGGCGAGCGTCCCCCTGATAAGGAAGATGCTGGACGGCACGCTGCGTTCCCTCGGCGTCGATCCGCAGATCCGTGACGACATCGAACTCATGCTCACCGAGGCGTGTTCCAACGTGATCAGACACGCGGAGCCCAGCGATGACTACACGGTCAGCGCGTCCGTGCTCGATGACCGGTGCGTCATCAAGGTCATCGACAACGGAGAAGGCTTCGACCCCAACAAGATCATCAACCCCGAGCCGGGCTCCGAGCACGGGCGCGGGCTGCTGATCATGCGCGCGCTCGCCGACGACATCCGGTTCGTCAACAGGCACGAGCACGGCGCGGTGGTCTGCCTGGAGAAGCGGCTGCGGTACGCGCCGGGGGCGGCCGGGCTCCACCTCATGGCCCTGTGAGCCGGCGGCCCCATCCTTCACAGGCGCGTGTGCCGCTCCACCGGCCGAGGTCCGCGGATCCGCGGACCGGGCGGGTGCCCGTGTTCCCTGGAGCGGACGGCGCCGAGCAGGAAGCGGCGGCGCGTCCCTGACGTGCTCCCGCTCAGCTCCGCCCGCAACCGGGCGGGAACGGCGTCGCCGCTGCGTTTGAGCGTCAGCCTCGGCTCGCGCCGGGCCAACCTGGCCAGCCGCCGCCACAGGCCGTGCCAGTCGGTCACCATCGAGCCGGCCAGGCACCCGAGGATGACCAGCGCGACCACCGAGATGGCCAGCACGGCAAGGACGATGAGCAGGAGCACGACGGCGAGCGAGCCGATCGTGCCGAGCACCTCCATCATTCGGCGGAGAATGCCCGGCGCCCAGCGCTTTATGCCAATTTTTCGGGATAGATCGTCCTTACTCCAGCGCGCTATCGCTGCGCAGGTCGAACCGCCCCGGCAGGATGTCGAGCCGGCGCAGTATCACGCCCTCGCGCAACGCCCACGGGCACACCTCCAGCCGGTCCACCTCGAACAGGTCCATGGCCGCGTCGGCGACCAGCGCCCCGGCCGCGAGCTGCGCCGCCCGCCCCTCGGACACGCCGGGCAGCTGCGCCCGCTCGGCGCCGCCCATGGTGGTCAGCTTGACCGCCCAGTCGGCCATGGCCTGCCTGGACAGCGGGCGGGAGACGTACGGGCCGTCGCTGGAGGGCGCCGCTCCCGCGATCCTGGCGAGCTGCTTGAACGTCTTGGAGGTGGCCACCGCGCGGTCGGCCTCGCCGTTCCTGACGACGTCACCGACCGTGCGGGCGATCTCGGTCCGTACGTGCTTGCGCAGCTTGCGCACCTCCTCGGCGGACGGCGGGTCGGCGGTGAACCAGTCACGCGTCAGCCGCCCGGCGCCCAGCGGCAGCGAGACCGCCACGTCGGGCTCCTCGTCCACACCGGAGGCGATCTCCAGCGAGCCACCGCCGATGTCGAAGACCAGCAGCCGCCCCGACGACCACCCGTACCACCGCCGCACCGCCAGGAACGTCAACCTGGCCTCGTCACGCCCGGACAGCACCTCGATGTGCACGCCACTGCGCTCCTCGACCTGTGCCAGGACCTCCTCGCCGTTGGCCGCCTCGCGCACGGCCGAGGTGGCGAAGGCCAGCAGGTCCTCCACCCCCTTGTCCTCCGCCAGGTGCACGGCCTCCTCCACGAAGGCGCCGAGCCGCTCGACGCCCTCGTCACCGAGCCGGTTGTCCTCGCCCAGGTATTCCGTGAGGCGGAGCCCCTCCTTGTGGGAGTAGGCGGGCATGGGCCGGGCGCCCCTGTGGGCGTCGACGACCAGTAAATGGACAGTGTTCGAGCCGATGTCCAGCACGCCGAGTCGCATGGGAAAACGCTACCGTTATGCGGCTTTTACAGCGAAGTTGAGTCGGAAGTGGTTGAGCATGGCCGGCAGCGCCCCCTCCAAGCGTACGGACGGTCTGACTGAGCGCTCGCGCAGGACGGCGTCCAGGAGGGCCGCGGCGGTGAACAGCACGAGGTCCTCCCCCGCGCAGCTCGCGAACCCGGCGCTGAACGGCACGCCCGCCCACTCGCCGCCGCCGTCGCGCCACAGCTCGGGGCGGTAGGAGTCGCCGGGCTCGGCCCGGTTCACGTACGGGCTGTAGATCGCCGCGGTGGTGCCCTCGGGGACGTCCCATGCGGTCGGGCCGACGGCCTCGCGCACGATGGTGACCGTGATGGGCCAGAGCCGCACGGACTCCAGCACGGTGGCCCTCAGGTCGGCGGGCCCCTGATGGGCGGGCTCCTGGTGGGCGGCCAGCGCGAGCGCCCGGTAGGCCGCGGCGGCGGCCCCGTCGAAGGCGAACAGCCAGTGCGGCACCTGCCCCTCGGGATGCACGTCGGCCGCGGCGTGCGCGCGGGCCAGCTCGGCCGCCAGGCTGCCCGGCTCGGCCCGGGCCAGGTGCCCGGCCAGCCGGCGCCGGAAGGCGTTGAACACGTCGGTGCGGAGCCCGCGCAGATCCGACCAGTTGGCGTCGGCGCGCAGCCGGTCGAGCTGCCGGGTGAGGATCACGTCGTCCCGCGCCCCGTCGCCGAGCACGATGCGCCGCACGATCCGCCAGTGCGTGGCGTGGAAGCGCGGCCACGTCAGCAGCCCGTGGCGGGGCAGCGTGGCGGCCTCCTCCTCGACGACCCGGGCGAAGGGGGCGAAACCGGAGCAGAGCACCTGGTCGTTCAGGGCGCGCCGGCGCTCGCGCAGGCCGGGGTCGCGGGTGATCAGCAGGCCGTCGGGCTGGAAGTGGCCGAGCGCGCCGCGTTTCGCCCTGGCCGCCGGGGTGAAGTCCCGGTCGTCGAGCACCGCGCGCACGTCGCGCGCGGCCAGCGGCAGTATCACCCAGCCGCGTCCGGGCACCCGTACGAGCAGCGGGCCCTCGCCGTGCTCGGCGCGCAGCCGGGCGAGCAGCCGGATCGCCCGGCCGTCGGCGTCGGCGAGCTCCGCCAGCCGCACCGCGTACGGGCGGCGCGCGACGGGGCCCTGCGCGATCGACGGCAGCGCCACCGCGGCGGCCAGGGCCAGGGTCTCTTCGGCCGTGACCCGGGGCAGCCGTGTGATCGTGGACATGTTCCAGGGACTACCCTTCCTTGGTGTCGTGGACACGTTTGGGGGACTTTTGAGCACTTGCTGTGGGCCGAGCAGAGACGGCGCCACCGCGCAACCGTACGCGGGGCCCTACGCGCAACCGGTGATCGCCGTGCGGCGGGAGGCGCCGCGCGGGATGGTGCGCGTGCCCGGCGGAACGTTCCTCATGGGCGGCGACGACCCCGACGGGCGGCCCGAGGACGGCGAGGGGCCGGTGCGCGAGGTGCGGCTGGACCCGTTCATGATCGATCCGACGTGCGTGACGAACGCGCAGTTCGCCACGTTCGTGAAGGAGACCGGCTACGTCACGGAGGCCGAGCGGATCGGCTGGTCGTTCGTGTTCGCCCAGTTCGCCAGGGGCGGGGTGATGGACGCCAGCGTGCCCGGCGCGCCCTGGTGGGCGGGCGTCGAGGGCGCCTCGTGGCGCTCGCCGGAGGGCCCGGGGTCGTCGGCCGGCGACCGGCAGAACCACCCCGTCGTGCACGTGTCCTGGAACGACGCGACCGCGTACGCCACGTGGGCGGGCAAGCGGCTGCCCACGGAGGCGGAGTGGGAGATGGCCGCCCGCGGCGGCCTGGAGCGCAAGCGCTACCCGTGGGGCGACGAGCTGGCGCCCAAGGGGCGGCAGCGGTGCAACATCTGGCAGGGCCGCTTCCCGGTGGCGCCGAGCAAGGGGACGGTGCCGGTCAAGTCGTTCCAGCCCAACGGGTACGGCCTCTACAACGTCTCCGGCAACGTCTGGGAGTGGACGGCCGACTGGTGGGGCACGGCCTGGGAGGCGTTCGCCGACAACCCGGCCGGTCCCGCGCAGGGCGCGGCGAAGGTGATCCGCGGCGGCTCGTACATGTGCCACGACTCCTACTGCAACCGCTACCGCGTGGCCGCCCGCACCTCCAACACGCCTGACTCCTCCACCGGGCACACGGGTTTCCGCTGTGCGGCCCTAGTCTGATCGCATGTCACGAACCCTGCGACTGTTGATCACCGGCGGCGGCACCGGTGGTCACACCTATCCGGCTCTGACCACCCTGTCGGCCGTCCAGCGGCGTCAGGTGCCCCACGACGTGCTCTGGGTGGGCACGGCCAACGGCCTCGAGGCGCGGATCACGTCCGAGCACGGCATCCCGTTCAAGGCGATCACCACGGGCAAGCTGCGCCGCCGTCCGAACCTCAAGGAGCTGGGCACCAACATCGCCGACGTCTTCCGCATCCCGATCGGGGTGCTGCAGGCGGTGGGGCACGCGGCCCGCTACCTGCCGGACGTGGTGTTGTCGACCGGGGGCTACGTGGCGGTGCCCATCGGGGTCGCGGCCAAGCTGATCCGCCGGCCGCTGGTGATGCACGAGCAGACGACCGTCGTGGGGCTGGCCAACCGCATCCTGGCCAGGCTGGCGACCAGGATCGCGCTGTCGCACGAGTCGTCGCTGGACTATTTGCCCGCCTCCGCCCGCTCGAGGGCCGTGGTGACCGGAAACCCGATCAGGCCCGAGCTGCTGCAGGGCAACCGGGCGGCGGCGTACGACCTGTTCGGGCTGACGTTCGAGGTGCCGCTGATCTACGTGACGGGCGGCGCGCAGGGCAGCAAGCAGGTCAACACCCTGATCGCGGAGATCCTGCCGCGGCTGCTGCCGCACGCGCAGGTCGTTCACCAGTGCGGGCCGGCGTGGATCGACCAGATGCGGGCCGTGGCGCTGCCCGTGGACCTGGCCGATCGCTACCATCCGGTGCCGTACGTGGGCGGGGAGCTGGCCGACCTGTTCGCCGCCGCCGACGTGGTGATCTCCCGCAGCGGGGCGGGGACGGTGTCGGAGCTGACCGCCATCGGCAAGCCCTCCGTGCTGGTGCCCCTGATCCCCACCGGGGGTGACGAGCAGCGCAAGAACGCCGCGTACCTGGTGTCGGCGGGGGCGGCCCGGGCCCTGCTGGAGCCGCATCCGACGGCCGAGCAGCTGCTCGCCGAGCTGATGCCGTTGCTGGCCGACCCGGGGCTGCGGCATTCGATGGGGCAGGCGTCGGCCAAGCTCGGCCGCGTGGACGCCGCCGACGCCCTGTGCGACCTCCTCCTGGAAACCGCCCGGCCCACCTGACCAGGCGCCTCCTCGTCCGAAGTGCGGTCCGTACTCCGGCTGAGGTCCCTTCGAGGTGAGGAGCATCGGCCGGAGGGCGGGAGCCGCCGGCCGCACTCCGGCCGAGGCCCCTTTGGCGCCACCCCGGCGATCGGCGCGGGCCGCCCCTCCTGCGGCCCCGAGGACACCGGCCGGGGTATGGCGCGTTGGGCGTCACTGGCCGGGCTACGGCGGAGGGGTCAGGGGTCGAGGTAGCGGAAGGCTTCGTGGGCGGAGGTGACGCTTCGCCGCAGCGCCTGCTCCAGCCGGTCCGCGTCCTGCGCCAGCCGCTCCAGCTCCGGCACCGCGAACCCGTCGGCCCCCGTCTCGGCCACCAGTTCCTCGTACTGGTGCAGCCGCCCCCGCAGCTCCTCGATCTGGTGGTGGGCCTGGTACGCGCGCTCGGCGTCCGCGACGTTGGACGCGTAACGTTCCAGCGCCTCGACGCGGGCCAGCACGGCCGCCTCGCTGCTGTCGAGGGCCCGCGCGAGGGGTTCGGCCACGGCCTCCACCTCGGGGGTGAGCCCCTTGGACACGGTCTCCCTGTGCTTGGTGCGCAGCGCGGACAGCTTGGCCAGCAGGCGGGCGATCTCCCACTCCTGGGCGGGCAGCATCACCGCGTTGCTCACGTCGTCGAGCAGGCCCTCGGCGTTGACCCGGGACTCGGTCACGACGGCGATGGCGCGCTGGGCGCGGGCGAGCAGGCGGGCGGAGGCCTCGTCGAGGTCCTCGGTGAGCACGTAGCGGCCCTCGTACCAGCGCAGCTGCTCGTAGACCTCCCGCTCGTACTCCTCCTCGTCGTCGTCGGGCAGGTCGTTGCGGATGAACAGCACGATCATCATGGGGATGCCCAGCAGGACGAGCATCAGCAGGCCGAGACCCCGGCCGACCAGCCCGCTGACGGCCATCATCCCGAAGAGCGCCACCGATCCGAACGCCGCGACTATCCGGTACTGCGCGCTCGACAGGGCCCGCCTCGACTCGGGAGCCCAGCCCTGGCGCATCTTGAGCAGCACCCGCCGGCTCTCCCTGAGCAGCTGCGCGTCATCCGGCGGCACCTCGGGGTCTACCACCACATCCGCCACGAAATCGGATCCTAAGGGAAGTCACCCCCTCAGGTGGCGAAAAGCTTCGTGCGCGGAGCTGACGCTGTCACGAAGCGCTTGTTCAAGGCGGTCGGCGTCGTCGGACAACCGGCTCAGCTCCGGTACGGACGACCCGTCGGCGCCCGACTCGGCGAGGAGCTCCTCGTAACGAGGCAGCTTGGCGCTGAGGCGTTCGATCTGGTGCCGGGCGCGGTAGGCGCGCTCGGCGTCGCCGACGTGGCCGGCGTAACGTTCCAGCGCCTCGACACGGGCGATCACGGCCTGCTGGCTGCTGTCGAGCGCCTGGGCGAGGGGTTCGGCGACGGCGGCCACCTCGGGGGTCAGGCCTTCGGAGACGACCTCCTCGTGCTCGGCCCGCAGCTCCGACAGCTTGGCCAGCAGGCGGGCGATCTCCCACTCCTGGGCTGGCAGCATCACCGCGTTGCGCACGTCGTCCAGGAGGCCCTCGGCGTGGACGCTGGAGCCCATGACCTGGTCGATGGCGGTCTGGGCGCGGATCATGAGGGCCCTGGCGGGCTCGTCGAGCTGTTCGCGTACGACGTAACGGCCCTCGTGCCTGCGGGAGCTGTCGTAGACGGCCAGCTCCAGCGCGTGCGCGCGCTCCACCTCGGCGTCGGGCCTGGGCCTGAGCAGGACGCTGACGACGAGCAGGGCGGCGCCGGTCATGATCACGGCGAAGGGGGTGTAGCGTCCGGCGACGAAGAGGGCCAGGCCGTAGACGGCCGCGACGGCGGCGGTCCCGGTGGCGGCCAGCCTGGTCACGACGCCGACCAGCGGGCGATGGCGCTTGTGCGCGGGCACCCAGCCGGCGTGGATGCGTACGAGGAGCTTGCGGTTGTCACGTAAGAGGGCCGCGACGTCGTCGGCCACCGCCGGATCGACTATCACCTTCGCATGACGTCCGGGCACGTTATCGATCCTATGTCCGGGCGTCATCCTTCGAGATAGCGGAACGCCTCGTGGGCGGACCGGACGCTGCGTCGTAAGGTGCGTTCGAGCACGTCGGCGTCCTCGGTCAGGCGCTCGATCTCGGGCACGGCGAGCTTGTCCGCGCCCGACTCCGCCAGCAGTTCCTCGTAGCGCGGCAGCCGGGCACGCAGCTCCTCGATCTGGCCGCGGGCGTGGTAGGCGCGCTCGGCCTCGGCCACGTGGCCGGCGTAACGTTCCAGCGCCTCCACGCGGGCGACGACGGCGGCCTCACTGTTGACCAGGGCCCGTTCGAGCGGCTCGATCACCGCGGCGACCTCGGGCGCGATGCCCCTGGCCAGCAGCTCCCGGTGTTCCAGGCGCAGCGCCGACAGCTTGGCGAGCAGGCGGGCGATCTCCCACTCCTGGGCGGGCAGCATCACGGCGTTGCGGGCGTCGTCGAGCAGTCCTTCGGCGTTGACGTGGGAGCGCAGCACCGACCCGATGGCCCGCTGCGCCCTGACCAGGACGGCCCGCGCCTCCGGGTCGAAGTCCTCGAGCAGCAGGTAGCGGCCGTCGTACCAGCGGGCCTGCTCGTACACGGCGCGCTCCTGCGGCCGGTCGTCCTCGGGGACCTCGCTCATGGAGGCGATCTTGACGAGGACGATGAAGACGTACGTGCCGAGCAGCACGAACCCGGCCGGCGCGAACGGCGAGGCGAGCAGGAGGCCCATGAGCGCGACCACGAAGGGGGTCGCGGCCAGGAGCATGGCGCTGGACGGGCTCTTGCGGCGGGACGGGGGCGTCTCGGCGGGCGGCACCCATCCGGCTCTGATCCTGGACAGCAGCGGGGCGTTGGCACGCAGCAGTCCGGCTACTTCCGGAGGCACTCCGGGATCGACGACCACACCCACGCTCTGTCCTGGCACCCTGGCGCCCCCAACGCTCGTGATGTACGGATATTACGTAACATTCCGGTGGAGTGTCAGCCTCAAAAGGGTCAGCCGGGGGAATCGGCGGGGGCGATCCAGGGGCGCGTCCATGGCCGGCCGGGCTCATAAGGGCGCCCCGACCAGCGGCGCGGCGGTCCGCCGGGTCCTTCAGGACGCGCGAGACCCGTTCGCCGATGCTCTCGGACGCGCAACATGATCGTAGCCACGGGGGTAACCACCCGACCGGCGCGGCGCCGGCCGCCGCACGGCCAGGGCGGCGGCCACGCAGGCGACGGGGATGGCGGGCAGGACGTAGCGGTGGTCGAAGTCGAGCGCGGCCACCGGCGCCACGAGCAGGAACACCGCGAACGACCACGGGAGCAGCGCCGTGCGCGGGCGCAGCACGGCGCCGGCCCCGCCGGCCAGCAGCAGGACGCCGAACAGCGTGCCGTGCAGGAACCACGGGTACGGGTAGGCGGCCAGGATCGAGGCGAACGGCTCGACGGACCGCATGCCCCGGATGTCCGGGTCGTACTCCTTCCTGACCTGGTCCACGAGGGGCTGGCCGGAAGGCAGCGGCCAGGAGCCCCGCTGGAAGGCCGTGGTCGGGCTCATGCGCTTCGGGTGGGCGACGGGCTCCCACGTGAAGGCGAGCGAGGTGTCCCGGACGACCTCGCGCAGGTAGTCCAGGGGCTGCGCGGCGATGGCCCGGAGCGCGAACGCCCTGGCCAGGTCGTTGTGGGTGAACCGGTCGCCGGGCAGGCGGTTGAGCGAGGCCCGCGGGTCCCAGACGTACTCGGAGGCGGCGTCCAGGACGGTGCCGTTCGGGCAGAGCGCGGCCTGGTCCGCGGGCGGCCTGATGATCGAGCAGTCGGCGAAGGTCATGGTGCGGGCCCACAGGGCGACGCCGTCCGAGCCGCTCAGCGCGAACCTGCCGTGGTGCTGGGCGTACCAGCCGGCGTAGGCGGCCAGCGGCAGCGCCCCCGCCACCACCAGGGCGAGGGTCGCCCGCCACCGTGCCTGCCACCGTGCCTGCCACGCGGTCCGCCGCAGCAGGAGGTAGAGGGCGGCCAGGCCGAGCAGCGGCACGGTGGCGGTACGGGTCAGACCGGCCAGGGCGAGGAGCACCCCGGCCACCGCCGCCGCCCGCGTGGACACCTCCCCGCGCCACATGAGCACCAGCAGCGCGGCCACGACGAGGAAGATCACCTGCGTGTCCGACAGCACGGCGTGCTCCAGGCGCACGAACGCCGGGTCGAACAGCACCGGCGCCGCCGCCAGCGCCGCTCCCCAGGCGGGCAGCGACCGGCGGCGCAGCAGCAGGTAGATCATGACCCCGACGGCCAGCCCCATCGCGTGCTGCACCCCCGCGACGAGCTCCACGCTCCGGAAGGGCCGCAGCGCCCACAGGAACCAGGAGTAGCCCGCCGGGTGGAACGCGCCCTGCGGCCGCAGGCGCACGGCCGTGTCCAGGTAGGTGAACGAGTCGTACCAATAGAGCCGCGCCGTGTCGTACCCCAGCATGACCAGCACGCGCAGCGCGGCGGCGAGCGCGAGCACGCACCCGAACAACCCGTGGTCACGTGGCCCCGCGAGCGTGGGCGCCATCGTCTTCTCCCCCGAGACCGCCAGGCGGATCCCGGCTTCAGGGGGGCCAGTCCAGCGCGCCGCCTATAACCTGAACGTCACCGATTCTGGTTATGCGCGCGTTATGCCGGCCAGAGCAGACTGGCGGGCATTTAACATCTTTTGGGGGCAAGGTGCGCGTTTTGGTCGCTGAGGATGAGCGGATGCTCGCCGACTCGATCGCCGAGGGGTTACGCGGAGAGGCACTGGCCGTCGACGTCGCCTACGACGGGGACGCGGCGCTCGAACGGCTCGGCGTGCACGACTACGACGTGCTGATCCTCGACCGCGACCTGCCGCAGGTGCACGGGGACGAGGTGTGCAAGGCCGTGGTCGAGCGCGGCTGGCTGGTGCGGGTGCTCATGCTGACCGCCGCGAGCGACGTGCGCTCGCGGGTGGTGGGGTTGTCGCTGGGGGCCGACGACTACCTGCCCAAGCCGTTCGCGTTCGAGGAGCTGGTGGCGCGGGTGCACGCGCTCGGGCGGCGGGCCAGGAGGGCCGATCCGCCCATGCTGGAGCGGGCCGGGGTGCGGCTGGACTGGGCGCACCGGCAGGTGTTCAGGGAGGGCCGGTACGTGCCGCTGGCCCGCAAGGAGTTCGGCGTGCTGGCCGAGCTGCTGCGGGCCCAGGGAGCGGTGGTCTCGGCGGAGACGTTGCTGGAGAAGGTGTGGGACGAGCACATCGACCCGTTCACGAACACGGTCCGCACCACGATGATGAAGCTGCGCAAGAAGCTCGGCGAGCCGCAGGTCATCGAGACCGTGCCGGGATCGGGGTATCGCATCCCATGAGCATGCGCCTGCGTTTCGCCCTGCTCAGCGGGGGCGTGTTCTTCGTGGTCGCCGCCCTCGCGCTGGTCTCCGTCTACTTCGTCGTCCAGACGAGCCTCCAGTACCGGGCCTCCGTGTTCACCCCCGACGAGATCCGGGTGGCGCGGGACAGTTACAGCCTCTACGCCGCGCGCTACCAGGACGGGTATGAGATAGCCAGGGGGTTCGCGCTCAAGACGCACCTCACCTACCAGACCGGCGTCCTCGCCAACCTGCGCACCGCCGGCGGGCTCGCGGTGCTCGCCGGCACCGGGGTGGCGTTCGGGATCGGCTGGCGGACGGCGGGCATGGTGCTGCGCCCGCTCAGGAACGTCACCGACACCGCCCGCCGGGTCGCCCAGAGCCACAACCTGAGCGAGCGGATCGGCTACGACGGCCCCCAGGACGAGATCAAGGAGCTGACCGACGTCTACGACACCATGCTCGCCCGGCTGGCGCGCTCGTTCGACGGCCAGCGCAGGTTCGTCGCGAACGCCTCGCACGAGCTGCGCACCCCGCTCACGATCAACAGGACGCTCGTGGACGTGGCCGTGCGGCGGCCGGACGCGACCGAGGACGTCAAGCGGCTCGGCGAGTCGCTGCTGCTGGTCAATGCCCGCCACGAGCGCCTGATCGACGGCCTGCTGGCGCTGGCCGAGGGCGAGCAGGCGGTGCTGGACCGGCGGCCGTTCGACCTGGCGGACGTAGCCGAGCACGTGCTCGACCAGGCGGCGGCCGAGGCGGCCGAGCGTGAGGTGACCATGCACCGGCTGCTCGACCCCGCGCCGACGGCGGGCGAGGCGGTGCTGGTGGAGCGGCTGGTGCAGAACCTCGTGGAGAACGCCATCCGGCACAACCACGCCAAGGGCGAGGTGTGGGTGACGACGCGGCGGCGGGCCGATCGGGTCGAACTGGTCGTGGCCAACTCGGGACTGCAGGTGCCGTCGTACGAGATCGAGACGATCTTCGAGCCGTTCCGGCGGCTGCACGGCGACCGGCTGCGCTCGGACCGGGGCAGCGGGCTGGGGCTGTCGATCGTACGGGTGATCACCGAGGCGCACGACGGCACGGTCACGGCCACGCCCAGGGACGAGGGCGGTCTGACGATCAGCGTGGAGCTGCCCGTCGGCTCCGAGCCGGCCTGATCAGTCCAGGCCCTGGATCTCCCAGAGCGCCGTCTCCGGGACGCCCGCCTTGACGAGCTGCTCCCAGGTGCCCACCCGATCGGCCGGGTCGGCGAGCATGGCGCGCAGGAGCGGCCGCAGCTCCGTGTGGTCGGCGCCCTCCTCGGTCCACATCGCGCCCAGGGCCCGGTGCATGGCCGGCGACCGGACGGCCACGGTCCGCACCAGCTCGTCCAGGATGGCCAGGCGGTCCCGGTACGGCAGGAAGCGGCCCTCCCCCAGCGCCGCGACCAGCAGGTCGAGCAGGCGCCGGTGCCGGGCCGAGTGGCCGGTGGCGACCGCGACGACGACGTCGCCCATGCCGCCGGTCTCCGCGCCGCCGAGCACGACGTCCTCCTTGCCGTCCTCGAGCACGCGGTGCGCCGACAGGGCGGTCACCAGCCCGGTCCAGCCCTCCTGGCCGAGCTGCCCCTTCCACAGGTGGCTGAGCGAGGACCACTGCTCCAGGTGGTCGGGCCCGGACAGGATCGACGACACGCGGACCGGCTGCTCGGACGCGCAGACGATGAGCAGGGTGAGGTTGGCCGAGTAGGCGGCCAGGCGGCGGGTCATCGTGTGGCGTACCGGCCGGAATCCGATGAAGTGGCGGCGGGGCCGCTCGTGCAGCGACCGGCGCAGCAGCCCGGCCAGCAGCTCCACGCAGCGCTCGCGTACGGCGGAGGGCACCTCGTCCAGCAGCTCCAGGATGAACCCGACGGTCGGCCCGCGCTCGGCCAGGCACGAGTGGGACGTGACCGCGTACAGCAGGTCGTCGTCCACGGCCTGCACCAGCGCGAGCGGCTCGTCGCCGGCCAGGCGGCGGCGCCGGTCGAGGTCGCGCAGCGCGTACATGGTCAGCCAGGCCACCAGGAACTCGCCGAACGTGGCGTGCAGGAAGGCGTGCCCGTTCCTGCGCACGAAGAAGAAGCGCTCGGTGGCCTTGCGCGCCCAGTCGACGCGGGCCTCCCCTGGTTGATCGGGGTCGCCGGGGTCGTCCTCGCCGCCCTGGCACAGGGCGGGCAGGTCGCGGTTGAGCGCCTCGTCGGTGATGACCTGGCGGCCGCTGGCCAGCATGGACAGGGCCACCGCGCCGAGCAGGACCAGCTCCTGGTCGATGGCCACCCGGCGCACGCCGCCGGTCTCGCGTTCGGTGTAGTCGCGCAGCAGCACCTCGTACAGGCGGGCGCGCCCGAGCGGGCCGTGGTCGCGCTGCAGCGCGTTGCTGCCCGCGTCGTAGAGGGCCAGCAGCAGCAGGAGCAGCGGCTGCCTGGCCATCTCGCCGTGGACGAGCGCCGCCTCGGCGGGCAGGGGCTTCAGGTCGCGGCGGGCGAGCAGGCCGCGGTTGCGCCGGTCCCAGATGTTCAGCCACTGCCGCACCTGGTCGTCGTCGAACGGCTGGAGCTGCAGCCCCAGCAGCCCCTTGGGGAACCTGATCCGGTCGGCCACCACCGTGCGGCCGGTCACGATCACCGCCACCGGGCGGCCCAGCTCCGCCTCCCTGGTCTGGAACTCCTGCACCCGTTCGAGGTAGTCGTGGCGGTCGACCTTGCCCTGGACCAGCTCGTCGAACCCGTCGAGGAGGATCACCGGCATCGCCCCGTCGGCGGCCGTCACCAGCTCGGCGTAGTCCACCTCCGTCCCCAGCACCGTGCCGAGGGCCTGCTCGACCTGCGCGGTGACGCCCGCCCGCGCGGACACGCCGGCCAGCTCGACCCGGATCGGCAGGAACTCCGACCTGGCCAGCCGCGCGGCGAGCACCTCGGTGAGCTTGGTCTTGCCCGAGCCGGGCTCGCCCAGCACGAGCAGGGGCGCCTGGGTGGCGCGCAGCGAGGTCAGATGGCCCACCAGGAACGCCTCGGTGTCGGGCACCGGCCGCCGGTCCTCCCACCAGTCCAGCTGGGCGGGAGTGGCGTCCCGGGTCAGCTCGGCGACCCGGAAGCGGGGGCTGAGGTAGCCCTCGCCGAGCAGCGGGAGCCAGACGTCCTCGGGCAGCTTGCCGGCGTGCAGGAGGGGCTGGTCGAGCGCGTTGGCGGCCATCCTGGCCTGGTGGATCACCGGACGGTCGCCCACCCGCGGCGGGGCCAGCTCGGCCAGCAGCCAGGCCACCCGCGACAGCGCCGTGGCGGGCGCCGGCTTCTCGGTGACGAGGCTGCGCACCCCGAACTCGTGGCTGTCGAGCGCCAGCGACCGGTAGTCCTCGTCGTAGATGCGCAGCGCGCGGGCGGGCGGGCCCTCGGCCAGCATGCGGGGCAGCAGGAGCTGGTCGTCGACCGTCAGGTCGTCCCAGACGCTCAGCCCGCCCACGTATCCGGCCATGGCCTCCGACATGCGCTGGTAGGCACGTTCCACGGCGAGGCGGGTCTCGGAGGAGGGCAGATGCGGCTCGGGCGTGGGCAGCCGCTCCAGCAGCAGGCTCGCCACCAGCCGGGCGAAGCGCTCGGCGGTCGGCACGCCGTGCGAGATCTTGCCGCCGCGGTCGAGCTGGTCGAGCGTGAACGGCAGCTTCGCCTCGCCGAGCGCCTCGAAGTAGGCCGAGATGACGATCACCGCGTGCGCGGAGGCCAGCCGCTGGGTGCGGGTGTACCGGTCGACGCCGCTCTTCAGCTCGGGCATGCGCCGCACGACGTCCTCGCCGTAGCCGACGATGCTGTTGCGCATGTCGGTCAGGCCCGTCGTGAGCTGCCCCGCCCCGGCCAGCGCCCAGCCGGTACGCGCCGCCGCCGCGGCGAACCCGACCACCTTGACGAGCCGGGCGTCCTTGCACCCGAGGATCCTCAGGGCATCGGCGTAGCTCGGGGTCTCGATCATGTGCCTTCTCCCGGGGACTGGGAGTCCCATCATGCGCTGTGCGGCCGGGCCTTTTGGCGGAAGTTACCGGGCCGTCATGTTCGCTTCACGGCCTCCTCGATCTCCGGCAGCGCCGCGGGATCCTCGATCGTGGAGGGCGTGGTGTACGGGTTGCCGTCGGCGATGTCCCGCATGGTCGCGCGCAGGATCTTGCCCGAGCGCGTCTTCGGCAGCCGGGCCACCACGGCGGCGCGGCGGAAGGCGGCGACGGGGCCGATGCGCTCGCGTACCAGGGCGGTCAGCTCGCGCTCGATCTCCGCCGGGTCGCGGTCGGCGCCCGCCTTGAGCACCACGAACCCGACGGGCAGCTGGCCCTTCAGCTCGTCGGCCACGCCGATCACCGCGCACTCGGCCACGTCGGGGTGGGCGGCGATGACCTCCTCCATCGCGCCGGTCGACAGGCGGTGCCCGGCGACGTTGATCACGTCGTCGATGCGGCCCATGACGTAGAGGTAGCCGTCGGCGTCCACGTGGCCGCCGTCGCCGGTGAGGTAGTGGCCGGGGTAGCGCTCCAGGTAGGAGCGGGCGAAGCGGGCCTCGTCGCGGTAGAGGGTGGGCAGCGCGCCGGGCGGGAGCGGCAGCCTGACGGTGACGGCGCCGTCCACGCCCGGCGGGCACTCGTCGCCGCCGGGGTCGAGGATGCGCACGTCCCAGCCGGGGACGGGCTTGGTGGGCGAGCCGGGCTTGAGCGGCAGCGGCTCGATGCCGACGCAGTTGGCGGCGATGGGCCAGCCGGTCTCGGTCTGCCACCAGTGGTCGATGACGGGGATGCCGAGCAGGTCGGAGGCCCAGTGGTAGGTGTCGGGGTCGAGGCGTTCGCCGGCGAGGAAGAGGTAGCGCAGCCCCGACAGGTCCCACTTTTTCGGGAAAAGGCCGGATGGGTCCTCTTTTTTGATGGCCCTGATCGCGGTCGGCGCGGTGAACAGCGTGCGCACCCCGTACGTGGACACCACCCGCCAGAACGCGCCCGGGTCGGGGGTGCCGACCGGTTTGCCCTCGTACAGCACGGTCGTGCACCCGGCCAGCAGCGGCCCGTACACGATGTAGGAGTGGCCGACCACCCAGCCCACGTCGGAGGCCGCCCAGTAGACCTCGCCCGGGGCGGCCCCGTAGACGTGGGACATGCTCCAGTGGAGCGCGACCGCGTGCCCGCCGTTGTCGCGCACCACGCCCTTGGGCAGGCCGGTGGTGCCGGAGGTGTAGAGGATGTAGAGCGGGTCGGTGGCGGCCACGCTGACGCAGTCGGCCGGCTCGGCGTCGCGCACCGCCCGCGCCCAGTCGAGGTCGCGGCCCTCGTCGAGCTCGGCCACGGCCTGCGGCCGCTGCAGGATCACGCACCTGGCGGGCCGGTGCTCGGCCTGCTCCAGCGCGGCGTCCAGCAGCGGCTTGTACGCCACCACCCGCGACGGCTCGATGCCGCAGGACGCCGAGAGCACCACCTTGGGCCTGGCGTGGTCGATCCGCACGGCCAGCTCCCTGGCCGCGAACCCGCCGAACACCACCGAGTGCACCGCCCCGAGCCGCGCGCAGGCCAGCATCGCGATCACGGCCTCCGGCACCATGGGCATGTAGATCACCACGGTGTCGCCCGCCGTCACGCCGAGGTCGCGCAGCATGCCGGCCGTCCTGGCCACCTGGTCGAGCAGCTCGGCGTACGTGTACGTGCGGGCCGTCCCGGTCACCGGGCTGTCGTATATCAGCGCCGCCTGGTCGCCGCGCCCGGCCGCCACGTGGCGGTCGACCGCGTTGAAGCAGGTGTTGAGCCGCCCGTCGGGGAACCACCGGCCGCCGGCCGTCACGGTCGCCGGCGCCACGTCCCAGGAGATCCCCAGTGCCGCCTCGGACCAGAACTCGTCGGGTTGCTCGATGCTGCGCCGGTAAGCCTGCCGGTAAGCCTCGCCATAACCGCTCACTTATCGATCAGACCAGTCCACGGGCCCATGGCGCAAGATATCCGGGTGACCGATGACATGATCCTTACCGTCGTCATGGGGTCGAGGGCGTACGGACTCGAGACGGAAGCCTCCGACACCGACCGGCGGGGCGTCTTCGTGGCGCCGACGGCCGCGTTCTGGCGGTTGGAGAAACCGGCGACGCACCGGGACGGGCCGCTGCCCGAGCAGTTCTCGTGGGAGGTCGAGCGCTTCTGCGTCCTCGCCCTCGAGGCGAACCCCACCGCGCTGGAGTGCCTGTGGTCCCCCATGGTGGAGGTGATCACGCCTGCCGGGCGGCGGCTGCGCGAGCTGCGCCGGGCCTTCCTGTCGGAACGGGCGCGGCACTCGTTCGCCGGGTACGCCGACTCGCAGTTCCGCCGGCTCGACCCGGCCGCGCCGAAGTGGAAGCAGGCCATGCACATGATCCGGCTGCTGCTCAGCGGCCTGCACCTGATCCGCCACGGCGAACCGCTGGTCCAGGTGGGACCCTATCGGGAGCGGCTGCTGGCGATCCGGCGCGGCGAGGTGCCGTGGGCGGAGGTGGACGCCTGGCGGACCGAACTGGCCGCCGAGGTGGGCGAGGCCGGCAGCGTGCTGCCGGAGCGGCCGGACCGGGAGCGGGTGGAGGAGTTCCTGGTCGGCGTGCGGAAGGAGAACTTGTGAAGCTGCCCGGATTGCTGCCCGATTGGCTGCCCGAGATCCCCGGTGAGCAGCCGTACCCGCTGGTGTTCGCGACGGTGAGCGGGGCGCACCTGTACGGGTTCCCCTCGGTGGACTCCGACGTGGACCTGCGCGGCGTGCACGTACTGCCGGTGGAGGAGGTGGCGGGGCTGCGGCACGGGCCGCAGACGCTGGAGCGGATGTGGACGCGCGACGGCGTCGAGGTGGACCTGGTGACGCACGACCTGGCCAAGTTCTGCCGATTACTGCTGGGGCGCAACGGCTATGTGCTGGAGCAGCTGCTGTCGCCGCTGGTCGTGACGTCGTCGCCGGTGCACGAGGAGCTGGTGGCGCTGGCCCCCGGCTGCCTGACGCGGCACCACGCCCATCACTACCTGGGGTTCGCGCGGACGCAGTGGCGGCTGTTCACCAAGCGTCTGGAGCTGAAGCCGCTGCTCTACACCTTCCGCGTGCTGGCCACCGGGACGCACCTCATGCGCACCGGCGAGCTGGAGGCCGACCTGACGCGCCTGTACGCGTACGGGCCCGCGTACCTGCCGGACCTGGTCGCCCGCAAGGTGGAGGCCGAGCACGTGCGCGCGCCCTCCACGCTGGGCCTGGAGGCGGACGTGGAGCGGATGACGGCCGCGCTGGAGGCGGCGCGCGACTCCTCCGCCCTGCCCGAGCGGGCCACGGCGGAGGCGGCGCTGCACGACCTGGTGGTGCGGGCGCGCGTGCGCGGGTGGAGCTCCCTGACGTGACGTCGGCAGGCGGGGAGCCGGCGGGCCGGACGGACGCGCTCGGGGTCGTCGGCGGCGAGCTGGTGGGCCGGACGGACGCGCTCGGAGTCGTCGGCGGGGTCCTGGCGGCGGGGTCGGGGTGCGTGGTGGTGGAGGGACCGGCGGGCATCGGCAAGAGCCGCCTGCTGGAGGAGGCCGCGGCGCGGGCGCGGGTGCGCGGGACGGCGGTGGTGCTCGGCCGCGCCACCGAGCTGGACCGGGTGGCGCCCCTGTCCACCCTCCTCCGCCCGCTCGCCTCCGATGGCGGGCCGCTCCCCTCCGGTGGCGGGCCGCTGGGCCCGGGGTTCGGGGGTGACGGGTTCCGGGTGATCGAGCGGGTCGGCGAGGCGGTCGAGCGCTTCACGCGCTCCCGGCCGCTGGCGATCGTCCTGGACGACGTGCAATGGGCGGACGAGCTGACCTGCCTGGCGCTGCGGCAGCTCGTACCGGGACTGGCCGGGTCCCCCGTGGTGTGGCTGCTGGGGCGGCGGCCGCTGCCCCAGCAGGAGGCGGTGGACCGGCTCATCGAGGAGGGTGCCCGGCGCTTGCCGCTGCCTCCGCTCGGCCCGGAGGAGGCGGCCGAGCTGAGCGCGCGCCTGCTCGGCGCCGCACCCGGCCCGTCGGTGCTGGAGCTGGTGCGGGGCAGCGGCGGCAACCCGTTCCTGCTGGAGGAGGTGCTGACGGGGCTGCGCGCCGAGGGCCGGATCTCGGTGCGCGACGGCGTGGCCGAGGTCGCAGCGGGCGGCGCGGACCCCGTGATGGGCCCAGCGGGTGGCAGGGCGAGTGCTGCAGCGCCCGCCGCAGCGGCTGGAAGAAGGCGCCCGCGAACAGCGCGGCGGCGATCCCGGCCACCTGGCCGTACCCGGAGACGAG
>NZ_JBSGFQ010000141.1:0-30103 GCF_053603495.1 Nonomuraea sp. NPDC004186
AGTCGATGAGGCCCTGGAACGGCCCCGTCGAGGCGCTCCTGAGCTTGGTCGGGTCGTAGCGGGCGTGCCGGTACGCCGCCAGCACCCCCCGGTGGGCGGCCCGCACCACCTCGGCGAGCGGCTGACCCGGGGCCACGTCCAGGACGAAGATCCCGTCCTGGACGAGGGTGGCCACCATGGGCGCCAGCCGGGGATCGTGCCGGTTGCCCACGATGAGCTGCAGCGCGACCGTGCCGCGGCCGGTCAGCCGGGACAGCAGCGTCGCGTACGCCCCGAGCAGCACGCTGCTGGTGCTCACCCCCCAGCGCGCGGCCAGCCCGGTGGCCGCCGCGCCGAGCGCCGCCGACTCCATGCCGAGCTTGACGAACCTGGGCTCCTCGGGCCTGCCCGGCGGCGCGGCGAACAGCGGGCGCGGCATCCGTTCCAGCGCCGCCCGCCAGTACCTGAGCGCCCGCTCGCCGCGCGCCGCGCCCTCGGGCGAGCGTTCCTCGGCGGCCAGGTCGAGCGGCTGCGGGACGTCCTGGGGCAGCGGCTCCCCGGACAGCAGCCGCGGCCACTCGCCGGCGATGACGTCGAGCGCCCGCCCGTCCACCGCCATGTGCGTGAACGCGAACGCCACCGCGCGCGGCCTGCCGCCGTCCATGACGACGGCGCAGCGCACCGGGAGCTCGTCGGCGTAGTCGAAGCCCTTGGCCGCGAGCTCGGCGGCGATCTCCCCGGCCAGCACCCTGGGCCGGGAGCCGGCGGCGTCGACCAGCTCGACCGCCAAGCGCCCCTGCCCCGCGACCCGCTGCACCATATCGGCCTGCTCCGGGCCGGGGAGCCAGTTCGTCCGCAGGCTCTCATGCCGTCCGAGCAGCCGCGTGAGAGCGGCGAGTACGGCCGGCAGGTCGGGCTTGCCGTGCACCGGCAGGGCCCACGGCATGTTGAAGTACGGGTCGCCAGGGGGCAGCCACTCGGTGAGCCGCCAGATCGCCCGCTGGCCCCAGGTGAGCGGCCCCTGGCCGGACCTGGCGCCGGTGAACTCGACCGTCACGGGTCCGATCACGGGGCCGATCATGACGGGCGGCCCGCGAACCGGGACAGGTGGTCGACCAGCCCGTCGAGCGTGTCGAGGCTGCCGTCGAACTCGATGTCGAAGCCGAACGCCTCCTCGATCGCGTCGATCAGCCGGATGTAGCCCAGCGAGGTGAGGCCGAGCGCCGTCAGCGAGCAGTCGGCCGCCAGCACCTCCGCCGCGGTGAGCTCGCCGTCGCTGGCCTGGGCCACCAGCGCGGCCACGCGCTCCCTCAACATGCCTGCTCCCGAAGGCGGGCGACCTCCGCCGCGATGCTCGTCGCGGTGGCGTCGTCGATGAACACCTCGAAGGAGAGCTCCACGCCGTACCGCTCCCGGGCCCTGGCCATGATCTGGGTGATCGTGAGGGAATGGCCGCCGAGATCGAACAGGTCGTCGTCGGGTTCCACGTCGTCCAGTTCGAGCTCCTTGGCGAAGATGGCCTGGATCTCCCGTACGAGCTCGGCGGCCACCGGCCCGCCCGCTCCCGTGTCGGCCGTGATCACGGACGCCGCCGGCACGGGGGCGGGCAGCGGCAGCCGGTCCAGCGGCGCGTCCGGATCCGCGGCGACCGCCGCCAGCAGCGCGGCGAAATCCTCGCGGATCCGCTCGGCACCCGCCGGGTCGAGGAGCGCCGGGTTGTACTGCAGCCGCGCCGCCGTGCCCGCCGGATCATCGACGATCTGCAGGTGGAGGGTGTTGCGCACCCAGCCGTTGAACATCATCCACTCCACCGACGCGCCGAGCCCGGGGAACAGCGGGCCCGTCTCGGGCCGCCGGCGGTAGCTGAGCGACACGGGGGTGAGCGCGGCGCGCGGGCCGATCCCGTCCACGGCCCTGGCCAGCGGAACCTCGCGGTGCCGGTACAACCGCCGCAGCTCGACCCGCAGGCTCCGCGCGAACTCGCCGAACGTGCCCGCCTCCGGCACCCCGATCACGGGCAGCTCGTTGACGAAGGCGCCCACGTGGTCCCGGCTCCGCTCGGTCCGCGTGGACAGATCCACGCCGACCGCGGGCCGCGCGTTGCCGTACGCGCGCAGCAGCGCGACGAACGCGGCCAGCACCGCCTCGAAACGGGTGACCTCCAGCCGCCCGGCGAGCCCGCCGAGATCCTCGACGACGAAGTCGAGGGCGCAGCCGGGTGCCGCGGCCACGGAGACGCCGGTCAGGCCGGGCAGGTGCAGCTCCCGCTGGTCCTGCCACCGGTCCTGCCAGTAGCGCCGCGCGTCCGGCAGCGCGTCCGCCAGCCTGACCTGCTGCTGGACCGTGACCTCCGGGTGCGTCAGCACCAGCGGCGCCGGCGTCGCGCCCCCGTACCAGGAGGCCAGGTCCCGCAGCAGGATGTCCTTGGACTCCCCGTCGAACACCGCGTGATGGGCCTGGAACAGCAGTACGTGCCGCTTGGCGTCCTCCCGGATCAGCGTGAACCGCGCCGCGGGGCCTTCCCCCGGATCGACCGGCCCGGCCAGCTCCTCCTCAAGGTCGCCGCCTTCGCGCATCGGCGGCACCCCGTGGGGGACCACCCGCAGCTCACCGCCGTCCTCGGCGAGCACGCCGCCCAGCACGGGATGCCTGCGCGCCACCTCCTCACACGCCTCCGCCAGGGCCATCACGTCGAGCGGCCCGTCCAGCCACACGGCCAGCGGCATGTGAAAGGCCCGCCCGGCGACCCCGGCCCGCTCGGTGAGCCACATCCCCTGCTGCGCAGGGGAGGCCGGCCACGATCCGGTCATCTCCCGCCTTCTTTCTCCACAGCGCCTGTTTCCATAGAGCCTGTTTCCATCACGGAGTCCGCCTGCTTCAGCAGATCGCGCAGGCCGGACTTGACGACCTTGCCCGAGTGGTTCCGGGGCAGGTGGTCCACGAAGATCACTCGTGTCGGCAGTTCGTGTGCGGCCAGCCGGGTCATGAGAAAGGCCCGCAGCTCCGTCACGCGCGGCGCCCGCGAACGGGGCACGACGGCCGCGGCCAGCACGGTGCCCAGCACGGGGTGCGGCACGCCGGTGACCGCCGCCTCGGCCACGTCCGGGTGCTCGTGCAGCGCCGCCTCCACCTGCACGGTCGACACCTTGTACGCGCCGGACTTGACGACGTCGCTCTCCCGGTCGACGAGATACAGGTAGCCGTCCGCGTCGAGGTAGCCCAGATCGCCCATCCGCACCCACCCGTCGCGGAAGGTGTGCGCGCTGGCCTGCCGGTCCCGGTAGTACGAGCGCGCGGCGGCGGGAGAGCGCAGCCAGATCTCCCCCGTCTCCCCGGCCGCCGGCGGCGTGCCGTCGGGGCCGGTGATCCTCAGCCCGCTGCCGAGCGCCGGCCGGCCCAGGGCCGCGGGCCGTGACGGGTCGTAGATCATGACGGTCTGGGCGGGCGCCGCCTCGGTCGAGGTGTAGTAGTTCGTCACGGTCGCCTTGGGGAACGCCGCCGCCAGCCGCGCGCACAGCGCCGCCGGCAGCGCCGAGGCCGCCGACCCGAGCAGGACCACGCCGGAGAAGTCGTGCCGCTCGTGCAGCCCGGCGTTGAGCAGCTCCAGGGCCATCGCCGGCACCAGGAACACCGTCCCCACCCGCCGCGACTCGATCAGCCTGGCGAACCTGCCCGGGGTGAACCGCGCCAGGGTCAGCACCGAGGGCCGCGCGTCCAGCGCGTTGATCAGCATGGCCTGGCCGGCGTTGGTGCCGATGGGAAAGGCGTGCAGCAGCAGCCGCGAATGCCCGAACCTGCGGCGGTTGGCCCGGGTGGCGCTGCCGTAGGTGAGGTTGGCGTGGGTGGCCGCCACCGCCTTGGGCCGGCCCGTGGTGCCGGAGGTGTAGAGGATCTGCGCCAGATCCGCCGGGCCCGGCGGCTCGGGTTCGCGCGAGCCGGGCTCCAGTTCGGCCGGCACGGCGCTCCAGTACCCGCCGTCCGGCGGCGCGGCCGGCCCCTTGCCGGCGTGCAGTACGCCGGTCGCCGAGCAGTGCTCCAGCATGTACGCCACCTCGGCCGGTGCGAACCGGTCGGAGATCGGCACGGCCACCCCGCCGGCCAGCTGTACGGCGCAGTAGGTCACGGCGAAGCCGGTCCAGTTCTCGGCCCCGAACAGCAGCCCCACGCGGTCGCCCCGCCGCACCCCGCGCCGGACCAGCCCGCGCGCCAGCGAGTCCACTTGCGCGTGCCAGTCCGCGAAGGTCAGCGTGCCGCCCCCGGCGACCTCCAGCGCGACCCCCTCGGGCTCCTCCGTGGCCCGCCTGGCGAGCAGCTCCGGAACGATCATGACTCGCCTCCCGCACACCGCCGCAGCTCCCGCACGATCACGGCTCCCCTCCCGCACACCGCCGCAGCTCCCGCACGATCACGACTCGCCTCCCGCACGCCGCCGCAGCTCCTCGATGCCGACGAGATCGTCGGGCAGCGCGTCGGGCACCTCGCGATCGAAGCGCGCCAGCACCCGCACGCGCATCGCGCACACCGCGATCAGCGCGATGGCCAGCCCGAAGACCACGTACATCAGCCCGATCCCGCGCCCCTCCCCCGTCCCGAGCAACGCCCCCGCCGTCGCGGCCAGCGGCCCGTCCGGCGCCATCAGCGGCTCCAGCACCGTCGCCCCGTACGGCGCCACCAGCCCGAACCCGATCGGCAGCGTGGACCAGGCGACGAGCGTGTTGAGCGCGATGACCCGCCCGTGGAACCGCTGCGGCACCTTGACCTGGATGATCGTCGCGTACACGCCGTTGAGCAGCGTCAGGCACAGCGACATCCCGAACGCCCCCGCGGCGATCGCCACGAGATCCGCCCGTACGCCGACGACCACACAGAACCCCGCCAGCGCGAGCGTGAACAGCAGCACCCCGCGCAGCCGCCCCCGGCGCGGCCCGCCCCACACGGCCATCAGCAGCCCGCCGGCCAGCACGCCGATCCCGCCCGCCAGCGACACCCGCCCGACGTCCTGCAGCGTCGCGAACGACAACACCAGCGGCGAGATCATCAGGAACAGCGGCGACAGGAACACGTTCAGGACGGCGAAGAACACCAGCATCCCGCGGAAGCCCCGGTTCCCCCAGGTCAGCCGCCAGCCGCCGGCGATCTCCGCCATGACCGTCTCGCGCCGCCGCCAGGCCATGCTCCGGGGGAACCGGACCGCCAGCACGACCGCGGCCGCGAACACGTACGACAGCACGTCGACGACGAGGATGCCCTCCAGCCCGATGACCGCCATCAGCCCGACCGCCACCAGCGGCACCGCCACCTGGGCCGTGCCGGTGACGAGCTGCACCACCCCGTTGGCGTGGCCCAGGAAGCGTTTGGGGACGAGTTGCGGGATCGCCGAGGCGTACGCGAACCGCTGGAAGGTCAGCGCGACCGACAGCAGCGCGAGCAGCGGGTAGATGTGCCAGATCTCCAGGTTGCCGGTCCACAGCAGCACTCCGAGGACCAACTGCACGCCGCCCGCGGTGACGTCGCCGGCGAGCATCACGGCGCGCCGGTCATGCCGGTCCACGATGGCCCCGGCCAGCGGCGCGACCAGCATGCCGGGCAGCAGCCCGAGCACCGCGAACAGCGCGAAGTCCGCCAGCGAGCCGGTGGTCGTGTAGATCCACAGCGGCACGGCGAACTCGGTCAGCGCCGACCCCAGGATCGACACCAGCTGCCCGGCCGCGACCAGCGCGAACCTCCCCATGCCCGGCCGCGCCCGGCGTTCCTCCGAAGGGGCCGGCGCGTCTCCGGATGACACGCCCTCCAGCCACCACGTCGATCGCGGTGTGCGTACCAGCGGCTCGGTCCGGCCCTCGGCGATGGCGCGGTGCGTGCCGGTCACGATGGCCGCCAGCTCCTCCGCCCGATATTTCAGGAAGAAGTGCCCGGCCTCGTCCAGCACGACCAGGGCCGTCAGCTCCGACAGCACGTGCCATTCGCGATAGCGCTCCTGGTAGAACTCCATCGCCGGGTCACGCTCGCCGGCCAGCGCGATCACCGGCGCCCGCAGCGGGGCCGCAGCCTCTTCGAACATGCGGGTGAAGTACCGCTCAGCCTGCCGGGTGCCGCGCCGCCGGTTGCGGACCATGAGGTCGAGCTGGTCGCGTCCGACCTCCTCCACGTCCAGGCCGGCGGAGCGCAGGTCGTTGATCCAGGCCTGGTCGCCGCGGATGCGCTCCATGAGCTCGGTCAGGCCCGAGAGTCGGCCGCGGGGGCGGGCGAAGGGGAAGACACCGCCGAGGTAGACCGCCTCGACCTCGCGGCCGGCGTCCTCCAGCCTGCGGGCGATCTCCGCGGCCAGCATCACGCCGAGGCCGCAGTGGCCGTACAGGGTGACGGGGCCCTCGATGCCGTCGAGGATCTCCTGTACGCACCCGTCGGCGACCTCGTCCAGCGGCCGGGACTCCTCGCCCAGCTCGTGCCCGGGCACCGCGATCGAGTAGAGCGCCCAGTCGGCCGGCAGCGCGTCGGCCAGCGGCTGGTAGATGACCGCGCTGCCGCCTCCGTACGGCGCGCAGACCAACGTCGAGGTGGCCGTCCTGGCGGGGGTGAGCCGGTGCAGCAGGTGGCGCGGGCCGTCGCCGTCCGACTCCAGCAGCGCGGCCAGCTCGCGTACGGTGCGGTGCTTGAACAGGTCGAGCACGGTGACGGTACGCTCCGGCAGCTCCTGCCTGAGCCGGGCCACCACCCGCATGGCCAGCAGGGAGTGGCCGCCGAGCTCGAAGAAGTCGTCCGTGGCGCCGACCTCGGCGGCACCGAGGAGTTCGGCCCACACGGCGGCGACCGTCCGTTCCGCGGCGGATCGCGGTGGCTCGAACCGGCCGGTCGTCTCCGGCGCCGGGTCGGGCAGGGCGGCCCGGTCCACCTTGCCGTGCGACTTCAGCGGCGGCGGCTCGTCCAGCCACACGTACCGGGCGGGGATCATGTAGTCGGGCAGCCGCTCGGCCAGCCACGTCCGCATCTCGGCGGCCTCCGGCCGGGCCTCACCGCACTCGGCGAGGAGGTAGGCCACGAGGAGACCGCCGCGCATGTCGGCGATCGCCGACGTCACGCCGGGATGCCGGCCGAGCACCGACTCGACCTCGGCCAGCTCCACCCGGTAGCCGCGGATCTTCACCTGCAGGTCGCGGCGGCCGAGGAACTCCAGGTTCCCGTCGGGAAGGTGGCGGGCCAGGTCGCCGGTGCGGTACATGCGAGCGCCGGGCGGGCCGTACGGGTCGGGCAGGAACCGTTCCGCGGTCAGGGCGGGGCGGTCGAGATAGCCTCTGGCCAGCCGATCCCCGCCGAGGTACAGCTCCCCCGCGACGCCGATCGGCACCGGCTCCAGATGCTCGTCCAGCACGTACGCCCGAGCCCCCGGCAGCGGCCTGCCGATGGGCAGCGTGGTGGTCGTGCCGCCGGTGCCCTCGACCGGATAGGTGGTGACGCCGACCGTCGCCTCGGTCGGGCCGTAGTGGTTGACGACCCGGCAGCGTCCGGACGCGGCCAGTTCCTCCGCCCAGTCGCGGGGCGCCGCCTCGCCGCCGAGGATCAGCAGCTTGCGCGGCAGCACGTCGGCCTGCAACGCGGCCAGATGGGACGGGGTGATCTTGAGGTAGTCGATGCCGGCGTCCCGGACGTACTCGGCCAGCTCGTGTCCCGCCGTGCGCGGCGGGATGATGTGCAGCGTGCCGCCGGTCATCAGGCACGCGTAGAAGACCGTCACCCCGAAGTCGAAGGCCAGCGACTGCAGCAGCCCGTACGAACCGCCGGGTTCGATCCCCAGCCGCTCCCGCAGGCCCGCGAGATAGACCAGCGCCTGCCGGTGCTGGATCGCGACGCCCTTGGGCCTCCCGGTCGTGCCGGAGGTGTAGATGACATAGGCCAGGTCGTCGGGGGTCACGTCAGGAGGGACCGGCGCCTCGTCACCGTCGGGCTCGTCGAGGCCCACCGTGAGCAGGCCGTCGGGCAACCGCTCCCTGGAGGACGAATCGGTCACCGCGATCCGTACCCCGGCGTCCTGCACCACGTACGCCAGCCGCTCGGGCGGATGCTCCGGATCCAGCGGCAGGTACGCGGCCCCCGCCTTGAGCACGCCGAGCACGGCCACGGCCAGTCCGGCCGACTGCTCCAGGCACAGCGCCACCCGTTCCCCGGGCCCGGCGCCGAGGGCCCCCAGCCGCCGGGCCAGCCGGTCGGCGCGGGTGCCGAGCTCGCCGTACGTGAGCGAGGTCTCCCCCGCGACCACCGCGACCGCCGCGGGATCCTGCCCGGCGACGACCTCGTGCAGCAGCCCGATCCCGGCGGGCGGCGCCGGCTCGGCGGCCCCGAGGGCGAGCACGCGCCGCCGCTCGTCCGGGCCGAGCAGCGGCAACCGGGAGATCGGCAGGCCGGGGTCGGCGACCGCCGCCCGCAGGAGCGTCTCCAGGCATCCCGCCAGCCGCCGCGCCGTGTCCTCCCGGAACAGCGCGGTGCTGTACGTGAGCTGCCCGTGCAGCCCGCCGCCACCCTCGAAGAGGTAGAGCGCCAGGTCGAAGCGGCTGGCCACGGTCGGGATCGGGTACGGCTCCGCGCCCAGCCCGGAGGTGTCCAGGGTCCGGCCGCGGTAGTTCTGCAGCGCGAACATGGTCTGGTAGACCGGCGTGCGGCTGACGTCCCGCTCCACGGCCAGCTCGGTGACGAGCCGGTCGAACGGCAGCGCCTGATGCGCGAAGGCGTCCACGGTGGAGTCGCGGACCCGGCCGAGCAGTTCGCCGAAGGTCGGGTCGCCGCGCAGGTCGGCCCGGAGGGCCAGGGTGTTGATGAACGGCCCGACAACCGTCTCCAGCTCGGGCAGCTCCCGCCCGGACACCGGCGACCCCACCGCGAAGTCGTCCTGCCCGGCGAACCGGCCGAGCAGCACCTGGAAGGCGGCGAGCAGCGTCATGTACGGCGTGGCCCGGTGCGCCTTGCCCAGCTCCGCGATCGACGCGGTGAGGGCGGGGTCCACGACGACGTCCACGGCGGCGCCGTCCCAGCGCTGCTCGGCGGGCCGGGGCAGGTCGGTCGGCAGCTCCAGGGCGGGCACCCCGTCCAGGTTGGACACCCAGTAGCGCACGTCGTCGTCGAAGGTCCGGCCGCGCTGCCAGTGCGCGTAGTCGCCGAACTGCAGCGGCACCGGCGCCGGTTCCCGGCCCGCGTGCAGCGCCAGCAGCTCCTGGAACAGGATGTCGCACGACCAGCCGTCGGTGATCGCGTGGTGCATGGTGAGCAGCAGCACGTGCTCGCCGGGGGCCGAGCGCACCAGCAGGGCGCGCAGCAGCGGCGGGCGGGCCAGGTCGAACGGCCGGACCAGTTCCCGGTCGATCTCGCCGGGGTCGTCGGTGACGCGGAACTCCACGACCGGCTCCTCGGCGACCACCGCCTCCGGGCGGCCGTCCGGGGTGGTGACCAGGCTGGTACGCAGGCTCTCGTGCCGCCGGGTGAGCTCTGTCAGGGCTCCGGCCAGGGCGTTCTCGTCGAGGTCGCCGGTGAGCCGGACCGCGAACGGCACGGTGTAGGCGGCCGTGCCTGGGGCGTACTGCTCAAGGAACCACAATCGCTCCTGCATGGCCGACGGCGGCGGCGCGGTGCCGGGGTCACGGCGGGGAACACTGACCTTGGTGCCGCGCGCCCGAAGGCGACGCTCCAGCAGGGCCTGCTTGGCCGGTGAAAGGGAGCTCCTGGTCACGCGTCTTTCTCCTCGGAACACGCGGTGGTACACGTACACGTACGGAGGTCCGCGGCGATGACGCGGATGTGCTGCAGCCGGAACGGCGAAGCCTGATGAGGCCGTGGGAACGCTCCCACGAGGGAGGCTAGGTTTCGGCTCCTTCGAGGTCAAGGGCTAGATCCGCATTTCCGGATGCCCACCGTGGTCTAACAAGAACAATTCGCGATGTGCGCACGTCGCACCCCTGTTTCCGTTAGCTCTGTCTTTCGGGTCCTTGACAGTTCGGAAACATCTTCGTCATATATATGGGAGCGCTCCCACAGCGTGTCATCATCTCTGACCTGCGCCTGCAAGGAAGCCGAGCGCCTCCGCCCTTTGACCGCGCGTCAAAGGCGAGATCCTGCCGTGAACCCCTTGCCCAGAATGAGGTTCTGGAAGCAGGGTTGGGCCCATGATTATCGAGTACGCCGAGCGCGTGTGGCGCGGCGAATCGGACGACAGCGTCGTGGACGCGGGCCTGCAGGGCAGGGGTGTTCAGCCGATCGCCGACGGTGTCGGCTGGTGGCCGGGGTTCGGCAATGTGACCGCGTTCGAGACCGAGGGCGAGCTGGTGCTGTTCGACACGAGCAGCGCGTTCTCGGCGGCGAAATTGCACGTGGACGTACGGGCCTGGACCCGGGCTCCATTGACCACGGCGTTCTACTCGCACGGGCATGTCGACCATGTCTTCGGGACGGGGCCGTTCGAGGAATCGGGGCCTCGAGCCGCGATTTATGCCCATAAAGCAGTTGTTGACCGGTTCGAGCGTTATGTGTTGACAAATGGCTATAACTCGGTGATCAACCAGCGGCAGTTCCAGGCCGCGGGGCTCCACTGGCCCACCGACTACCGCCGTCCGGACGTGACCTACACCGACGCGCTGACCGTGCGGCGCGGCGGGCTCACGTTCGACCTCGTGCACGCCAAGGGCGAGACCGACGACGGGACCATCGGCTACGTGCGTGAGCACAAGCTGCTGTTGCCCGGTGACCTGTTCCTCTGGGTGACGCCCAATTGCGGCAACCCGCAGAAGGCGCAGCGCTATCCCCGGGAATGGGTGCACGCGTTGCACCGGATGGCCGCCATGGACGCCGAGATCATGCTCCCCGGCCACGGCGCTCCCATCTTCGGCCGCGACCGCATCCGGCAGGCGTTGCTGGAAACGGCCGAATGGCTGGAGTCGCTCATCACGCAGACCCTGGAACTGCTCAACGCGGGCGCCCGGCTCGACGAGATCGTCCACTCCGTGAAGGCGCCGGAGCATCTCGCCGACCGGCCCTATCTGCGGGCGCGTTACGACGAGCCGGAATTCGTCGTACGCAATCTGTGGCGCCTTTACGGCGGCTGGTACGACGGCAATCCGGCCCACCTGAAGCCGGCTCCCGAGGCGGTGCTGGCGAAATCGGTCGCGGAACTGGCGGGCGGGGCGCAGGCCCTCGCGGACGCGGCGCTCAAGGCCCTTTCCGAAGGCGATGAGCGGCTGGCCGGGCATCTTGCGGAAATGGCCGCCCTGGCGGCTCCGGACGACGCGGGAGTGCATCGCGTACGCGCGGAGGTCTTTTCCACCAGGGCGGCCGGCGAACTGTCCCTCATGGCGAAGGGCATTTTCGCCTGGGCCGCCGCCGAGTCCCGGAAACGCTCGTAAAGGCCGGCCTCCACTCCGGCGTCGGCGGGCGTTTCCTGGCGGTGGCGGACATGGTCACGTCCCATCGCCCCGGCCGTCGATCCCGTCGTCACAGCCGTCGATCCCGTCGTCACGGCCGAGAAACCCACGGTTCCCACATCCGCGCCCCACCCGGCGCGACCGCTGGGCGGCCCGGCGCCAAATCGGCCCACCGCAGCCAGCGGCCCATCGCCGCAGCGGCGGGACGCAGGGACCGGGCCGATGGGGCTGCGCGGCGGCGCACGGGCGTGGGCGGCGCGCGGGCGACCTCGCCGCGTCGATCCCCATCGCGAGAGGCATGCCGGGCCGCCGGCGCGGGGTCAGGCGCGCTCGAAGGGGAGCACTTCCGTCAGGTGGAGGATCAAGGCCCCAGGGTTCCTGGTCTGCGTCATGATCCTGCCCGGCCCGGTGAACTCGAAGACCAGACCTTCGCCCGACTTGAGCGATTGGACCGTCTTCCCTTCGACCGCCCGGCGCAGATTGCTCTTGACCGTCTCGTCGTAGGCGACCAGATGCCCCGAGTCGACCACGACCTGCTGCCCGGCCGCCAGGTCGATCACGTCCATCGCGCCGTAGCAGCCGAGCACGACGACGCCGTCGCCCTGCGCCTTGATGAGGAAGCCGCCCTCGCTGCCGATGAGGTTGGACATGCCGCCCCACTTGGTGGCGATCTCCACGCCGTCGCTGGACGCGATCCACGATCCCCTGGTCAGCAGGAGCGCGCTGTCGCTTCGTACCTCGGCGGCCTGGACATCGCCGGGCAGGTGATGCGCCACGTCCACCCAGCCGCCGCCTTCCGGAGCGGTGTAGCGCGTGGTGAACAGCGACTCGCCGCCCAGCGCCGAACGCGCCAGCCCACGCAGCAGACCACCCTCCACCTTGGCCCGGAGCTGGACCCCCGCGCTCGTCGCGTACATCGCGCCCGCCTCGACGCGCAGGGTCTCCCCGCCGTCCAGGTGGCAGCGCGCGACCGCGAACGAACCAGGGTGACGGATCTCGGTCTTCATGTACCCCTCCATCCCGATCATCTTGTCCGGAGCGACTCTGCTGTAGGGCCGTACACGATTCGTAGACAACACGTAAACCGCCCCAGACGCTGCGCGAACGCCACCCGGGCGTTCCCGCTCGGCCCACGTGGAAGGAAGAGATCCGCGAGCACATCGGGGCACGGTCTGTTCCCGCCGCGGTAGACCCCGTGGGCGGCACGCCGGCCGGAGACCTCCTGCGGTCGCTCTCGCCCGGCGGAACCTGATCACCTATGGCGTCTCTCGCCTCGCCTGAGGGAGTCCCGGCATGGCGGCCGGTCGGGCGGGCCTCCTGGTCGAAGCGTGCCGCAGATCTACCAACCGCTGCCAGCGGACGACCTCGATGTTGGCCATCATGCCGCGGTCCTCGTGGTTGAGGATGTGGCAGTGCAGCGGGTACTTCCCGACGAAATCCCTGAACCTCGTCCTCATCACCACTTCGCCGCGCGCGGGGAGCTGCACCGTGTCCTGCCAGTTACGGGCGTCGTACGGCCTGCCATTCACGCTGATCAGCTGGAAGTCGTTGACGTGCACGTGGAAGGTGTGCTCCTCGTCGGCGAGGTTGCGCACCCGCCACTCCTCGGTGGTGTTCAGCCTCGCCCGCACGTCGATCCGGTTCGGATCGAACGACTTGCCGTTGATGAAGAACCGGTCGGCGCGGGTGTTCTCCGAGAACGTGACGACCCGCCTCTGGGCGATGGGATCCTTCCTCAGGTCGTCGAAGTACCGGGCGGCGAACGTCGTGGGCAGGCGTGCGGGCGTCACGGCGTGCCCCGCGGACACCAGGGTGGCCAGGGTCGCCTCAGGGTAGGAGTCGCCGTCCTTGCCGGTGCTGTAGGGCCGGGTCACCAGGCGGGTACGGCCGGCCGGCGGCCCTTGCACGAGCACGTCCCACCGGCTGCCGGGAGGCATGAGCAGCGTGTCGGTGCTCCAGACCCTGGCAACGGGGTTGGCGTCCTGGGCGATGACGTGGAAGCGCACGCCCTGGAGCTGGACGTTGTAGGCGATGTCGGCGCCGATGTTGGCCAGCCGCCACATCTGCGTCTCGCCGGGCCGGATGTGGATGCTCGGGTTGATGAGCCCGTTCACGGTCCGGGTGGTCGGGGCGTTGCTGTCGATGTTCGCCGTTGGTATGGCGCCCGCGCGCACCTGAAAGTCCTTGAGCGCGATGAGCAGTTCGGCCGTGTCATGGAGGTCGGACGGCAGGTACCGGTTCAGCCCTTCGATCACGATCGCGCCCGACAGTCCGGCGAACACCTGCCCCTCCGAGAGCGGGTGCGCGTGGGAGTGGTACCAGTACGTGCCCGGTGCCAGGTCCTCGGGCAGCCGGTAGGTGTAGCGGTAGGTCTGGCCCGGCCTGATGTGCAGGTAGATGTTGTCGGAGCTGTCCTTCGGTGAGACGTGCCAGCCGTGCGTGTGCAGGTTGGTGTGCTCGCCCAGCCGGTTCACCAGCTCCAGGTCGACCCGGTCGCCGGGAAACAGGCGCAGGGTCGGCGGCATGAAGTCTCCGTTGTAGGTCAACGCGCGGACGTCTTGGCCCGCGAGCCGTACCACGCGTTGCTCCACGACCAGCCGCACGTGCAGGTGGCCGTTGTGGCTCGACAATTCGCGCGGCTGGCGGAAGGCCGGCTGCGCCTGCGCGGTCGGGGTGGCCGGACTCGCCGGGCCGGCAGGACCGCCTGGGGCGGCCTCCATTGTGGCGGTGGTGCCGCAGCCGGTCGCCATCAGCAGGGCCGGTCCCAGCAAGAGGACGGCTCTGGACAGGGACATGGCGCTCCTTGTGACGACGAGGTCGGCTACGTGGATGCCCGGTGTCGGCTCGCCCACGCGGGAGCTGGCCCGCATTTTCACAAAGATTGGCCGTTGGAGCGGCTGTGCTGCGAGGCGCGCGGACCAGGAGGCGGCGGAATGTCAGGCGAAGTGCCGGATGGTCGCAGGGTTGGCGGCCTCGTACGGGTGCCACTGCTCTGCGGCGGGCCCGCCAGAGACTATGAAGGCCGCTACCGCGTGAGAGAACGTGTGGCCGAGCGAGCGGGCCGCGACGGTGGCCTCGCCGAGCATGGGACTGTCGGGGTAGGGGTCGATGGTGTCGAAGAAGAAGGGGAGTTCCACGCAGTGCGCGGCGCCCAGGTGTGCGGGGTCCTGAGCCGGGGCGTAGTCGAACTGGTAGACGTAGGTGGGGTTGCCGGCCGCAGCGTGGTGATCGGCGATGGCGAGGGCCCCGTCGCGGAAAATGATCTCGGTCTCGACCTCGGTGAAGACGTCGCTCGGTGTCGCGTGCGGAAGCCGGGCGGCGGCGCGGTCGAACCGCTCGGCGCCGCCGTCGATCTGGCCGGCCACGATCGATCTCGCCTGGGCGGCGGTGACGGCCTGGATGCGCGGGTCGAACGCGAAGAACGCCGCCATCTCGTTCCTGGTGGTCCCCGTCAGCAACTGCTTGCCGTCGAGGCGTCCGTAGGCCAGCGCCTGTTCCCACGCCTCGGGCATCCCGAAGGCGCCGAGGACGGGGTACATCGGCGGAGCGACGCTGCCCGGGCGGAAGATGTCCTGGGCGAGCTGCCGGTAGGCGGCGAGGAGCTGCTCGGCTGGGACAGCGCGCAGGATGGTGATGTGATCCGGGCCCCGCTCCAGGTTGAGGATCTTGAGGAAGCGTCGGGCATGGTCGGCCGCCTCTCCGGGGTCTTGCGGGGGGAGCCCCCAGGGGCCGCTCTGGGTGATGACCCGCTTGATCGGCGGGCCGGTGACCGGTGAGAGGGCGAGGTAGAGGGCGGAGAAGGCGCCGGCGGACTGGCCGCCGACAGTGAGGTTGCCGGGATCTCCCCCGAAGGCGGTGATGTTGCGCTTCACCCAGGTGAGGACGGCGGCCTGGTCCTGCACGCCGAGATTCTCGATGCCGAGTTCCGGGAGGTAGAGGTAGCCGAGGGGGCCGACGCGGTAGTTGGCGGTGACGACGATGATGTCGCCGGCGGCGGCCAGGTTCCGGCCGTCGTACCAGTCCCAGCCACCGGATCCGCTGGTGAATCCGCCGCCGTGGAACCACACCAGGACCGGGAGGGCGTGCGGGGCGGGTCCACCGGCCGGCAGGCGGGGGGTCCACACGTTGAGGGTGAGGGAGCCGTCCTCGTTCCAGTCGGGGGTGCGGTGTCCCATGACCGCTTCGAGACGGGAGGGGGCCTGGGGGACGGACGGGCCGGGGCAGGCGGCATCCCACCGGCCCGACCAGTCGGGGTGCTGCTCGGGGGCGGCGAAGCGCCGGTCCCCCAGCGGGGAAGCCGCGTAGGGGATGCCGCGGAACGCGGCGACGCCGTCCTCGACGGTGCCCTGCACGCTCCCCGACTCGGTGTCCACGACGGGGCGTTCCCTCACGATCATTGATGTCACCTTCCTTGCCGGAGTGATACGCCTCCGTTCTACGGTCGTTCGGCGGAAAAGAGCGAGCACACCGCTCCTGCACGACGGCACGCTGCGGCCCACAGCGATCCGCAATCCCGCTCTCTTTCCTCGGCTCATCCCCATGGCGTTGCGGATCCGGTGCCGGCCCAGCCGCATTCAGGCGATCGCCGCGGGACTGGCGCGGCGTGCCGACACGGTGTGGGTCGACATTCTCGGCGGCGGTGACGAGATCAGCAGCGTGCTCTTTCTCGACGGGCCCCAGGCCCGGACCTCGCTGCTGCTGCGGGACCTGCCCGCCACGGCCGCCGTCCATTCGTGGGACGCCTACTGGGCATCGGCAGCGAGGCGCTGCTGTGGATCGCCACCGGTCCGGGCAGCCTGGAGGCGACCGGGCAAGAGTTGAGCCGGCATCCGCAGGTGCGGTTCACCGCGGCCACGACCGGGGCGGCGAACCTCCTGGTGGCCGTCGCGGCCGACGATCTGGGCGGGCTGTACGCCTTCCTCACCGAGACTGTCGGATCGCTTGACGATGTCCGCGGGCTGGAGGTGACCCCGATCCTGAGCTCACTGAAACGGACCGGCCTCCTTCGCCGATCCGAGATCTGAGTTCCTCAACCTGTCGCCGCCCACGACCCCCGCGCGTCATGACGTATCGTTCGCCAGACCTCCTCGCCGCCGCCCGAAGGAGCACGTCAGGTCCCGAGATCACGGATCGGCCCACGTTCTCGTTCCATTGCTCCCGTCGGAGATGCGCGCGGCTCCAGCACGTCATCCGGTACGCCACCGCCCCCGGCCGGAACCCTGATCAAGGTCGACCAGGGCTCTCAGCGCCGCTGACTACCGCCGCGGCCCTTTGCCGAGTTACCCCGGGGGGTATATTGGGCGCGGAGGTGGTCCGGGTGGAGATGGACGCGACCGTTCTGAGGGATGCGCTGACGCGGCTGAAGCGGGCCCACGGCCAGCTCGGCGGGGTGATCGCGATGATCGAGAACGCCGAGGACTGCGAGAAGGTGCTGACGCAGCTGGCGGCGGTGTCGAAGGCGTTGGACCGGGCCGGATTCAAGATCATCTCGACCGGGTTGCAGCAGTGCCAGGTGGCGCGCGAGCAGGGCGAGGAGCCACCGATCAGCGTTGAGCGGCTGGAGAAGCTGTTCCTCGCTCTTTCGTGACCGTGTGATCGGGTGAGCCGGGGCACCCATATGTTCTCTTGATACCCCCGGGGGTATTTGACGATCGAAAGGAGACAAGGAGATGACGATCCAGGTCGAGGTGATCGAGACCTCTTCCCTGGGGGACCGCAGTTATCTGGCCCATGACGGGCGCGTCGCGGTGGTGGTCGATCCGCAGCGCGACATCGACCGCGTCCTCGCCCTGGCCGGTCGCCTGGGGGTGCGGATCACCCACGCGGTGGAGACCCATCTGCACAACGACTACGTCTCCGGCGGTCTGGCGCTGGCCCGGGTGAGCGGGGCGGCGTACCTGGTGGGCGGGGCCGAGGAAGTCGGCTTCGACCGCGTGCCGGTGTACGACGGAGATCGGATCGCCGTCTCCGAGCGGATGTGGCTGGAGGCGGTGACCACGCCGGGACACACCTTCCACCACCTGTCCTACGTGCTGGCCGGTCCGGGTGGGCCGGAGGGGGTGTTCACCGGAGGATCGCTGTTGTTCGGCGGCACCGGGCGTACCGACCTGCTGGGCGCCGAGCATGCCCGCACCCTGGCCCGCCACCAGCACGCCTCCGCGCGGCGGCTGTCCGGCCTGCTGCCCGACGGCGCGCGGCTCTGGCCGACGCACGGGTTCGGCAGCTTCTGCGCGGTCACGCAGTCCGGCGCGTCCGCCTCGACCATCGGCCGGGAGAAGGACGTCAACCCGGTGCTGCGGATGGAGGCCGACGACTTCGTCACCCACATCCTGGAAGGCCTGGACGCCTACCCCGCCTATTACGCCCACATGGGCGCGCGCAACGCCGCCGGAGCGGAGCCGATCGACCTGACCCCGGCGCGGCCGGCCGACAGCGCTGAGCTGCTGGCTCGCCTGCGGGCTGGCGAATGGGTGGTGGATCTGCGCTCACGCAAGGCGTTCGCGGACCGGCACCTGGCCGGCACGCTCAGCTTCGGCCTGGACGGGCCGATGGCGACCTGGCTGGGCTGGCTGGCCCCGTGGGGCACGCCCCTCACGCTGCTCGGCGAGTCGGCCGAACAGGTCGCCGCCGCCCAGCGCGAGCTGGCCCGCATCGGCATAGACCGCCCGGCCGCCGCCTCGACCGGCACCGTCGAACAGTGGGCCGGACACGACCCGGGCCTGATCGCCGAGCTGACCACCGCGACCTTCGCCGACCTGGCCGCCGCCCGCGCGGGAGAACGGGCCACCGCCCGTGCAAGCGAACCGGCCATCTCCCGCGCGGGGGAACCGGTCGGCGGCCCGACCGTCCTGGACGTGCGGATGGGCAACGAATGGCGGGCCGGTCACGTGGCCGGCGCCGTGCACATCCCGCTGCCCGAGCTGCCGGAGCGCCTGGCCGAGGTGCCGGAGGGAACGGTGTGGGTGCACTGCGGCACCGGCTACCGGGCGGCGGCGGCCGCGAGCCTGCTGGCCCGCGGCGGCCGCCAGGTGGTCCACATCGACGACGCCTACTCCCGGGCCGCCGACGCCGGCCTGCCCATCACCACCCCCGACGAGGCCCCCTCTTGACCACCCTCGGCCCCGGCGACACCAGGACGCCTGCCGCGATCCGGCGACGCACCGGGATCCGGTGACCCGCCAGGATCCCGTGACCCGCCGGGGCCGATCGACGTGCGGACCCCCGGAGAGTTGGAGCCCGCCCACCTGCCCGGCTCCCGCGTGCCCGACGGCGCCGCGGACGTCAAACGATGGCTGGAGTCACGATTACCCGTAGAACGGCGTTTGGTCACAATGGCAACGCATGAATGGCCTGCCCCACCCGTGCCGAGATCATAAAGGCCCGGAAGCGACTCCCCCGATTCTTTGCCAAGCACCAGAATCCCTACAGGCACGGCATTTCAGTGCCGCCCGGTCGCCGACACCCGCGAATCGGATTTGCACTACTTGCACCATCTATGGATATATGTCTATCTTTTGCCTAGTTGCGGCACGGATGTGGCGCTCTTTCGCCGCATCGTTGCCGCTTCGTTGACCGGACCGCGCGCTGCCCGAAGAAGCCCTTCGGGGACAGCGTCCGGCCGCCGAATCCGCGCCTCGCGGAACCGGGGACCCACGTTCTTGGGGTGAATCGGACGCCAGCCCAGGCTGCGCCAGGTAGGGCACTTCCAGGCCCGAACCCGTCAGCTAACCCGGTAGGCGGTATGGAAGCAAGGAGTCAATGCCTCATGTCCAAGCCCCGGCTTGCCACAATCGCCTACATCCTCAAGAATCACCGCGATCTCCTCACCAAATACCTCAGCTTCGCCGTCGCCGTCGCGATCCTCGCCGCAACCGCCGCCATCACCACCTTCGCATTCGCATCGCCCACCGAGCAGAGCCCGGTGCAGGCGACTCGTCATGGAGCCGGACCCCTCATCTACGGCCTGGACATCTCCAATTACGAGCCTCTGTACGACTGGAATGCCAGCCCGGCCAAGTTCGGCATCATCAAAGCCACAGAAGGCACGTCCTTCCGCGACGCCTCATTCGCCAGGCACTGGCGCGAGCTGGGCAAGAAGGGCATCGTGCGCGGGGCGTACCACTATGGCCATCCCCGCAACAATCCCATCGCGGAGGCCGAGCACTTCCTGTCCGTGGTGAACTCGCAGCCCGCCAAGGCCGGCGACCTGCTGGTCCTTGACCTGGAGACCGCGAACGGCAGATCCGTCGCCGAGGTCAACGCCTGGGCCAAGACGTGGCTGTCGTACGTGAAGGACAAGACGGGGATCACCCCGATGTTCTACAGCGGCTGGAACTTCGCCAACAAGTACGGCAAGGGCCTGTCCGAGTACCCGCTGTGGGTCGCCCACTACAGCAAGGCCAAGGGGGCCATCACCCCGCCCGCCGACTGGAAGTCCTGGGCCATCCACCAGTACTCCGAGGTCCCTGTCGACCAGAACGTCTCCGCGCTGACCGCCGACCAGTTGCGCGGCCTGGGCCGCCCCACGGCCTGAGCCCACACGGCGGGTCCGCACCGCGATCGGGTGGACGCCGCCCCGCGTGCTCCTCTCGGCCCGGAGGAGCTCGCGGTGGACGCCGGTCACGGATGGCACCGGTGAAGGCCGCCTCGGACAACGGCTGACCCCGGCAGTCTTGCCCAATGCAAATCTTGCACAATGCCATGAACACTCACGCACCCTCCCGCGTATCCCTCAGTGACCGGCACCACTCACGAAGGCCGCGTCCAAGGGACCGGAAGGGGATGACGGCGTATGCGACTCCTCGACAGCCGTCGCGCTCTCATCAGTTGCGGCATTGCCGCCCTCTGCACTCTGACCGCCTGCGCCGGCTACACGCCGACGCCCGTCTCTGACACCGCCGGCCTGAGCACCGAGCCGACCGCCGGCCTCAGCACCGAGCCGACCGCCGTCGAGACCGGACCGACCGACGCACCCACCGTCCAACCCGTGGAGGACGAGCCGGAGGCCCGCACCCGGCAGACCAAGTGGGGACCGCTGTCCGAGGCCGACCAGGAGCTCATCAAGAAGGTCCGGCTCGCCAGCCTGTGGGAGATGCCCATGGCCCAGGACGCGATACAGCGCGCCAACAGCGCCCGCGTCCGCCAGGTCAGCAAGGAGATCGCGGCTCAGCACGACATGCTCGACGGGCAGGTTCGCGACGTGGCCGCCAAGCTGAAGGTCAAGCTGCCGGTGAAGCCCACGCCTCAGCAGCAGGACTGGATGACAGATATTTCCGGCAGGTCCGGATCCGCCTATGACAAGACGTACGTCAAATGGCTGCGCCTGGCGCACGGACAGATCTTCACCCTGATCGGCACGGTACGCGGCACCACGCAGAACACCCTGGTCCGGCGCTTCTCCGAACAGGCCAACGCCGCGGTGCTCAACCACCAGCGCCTCCTGGAGAGCACCGGCCTGACCACACCCGAGAGCTTCCCCACCCCGTCCATCTGACGACCGGGGACGGAGCCCGCACGGCTTCCGGCCGCCGCGAAGTGCCGGCATTGGTCGGCGGCTCAGCGCCGCGTGAGCGATTCAGACAGCGGACCAGCCCAGCGGGTTCGGCACGTTCAGGGGTGGCTCGCCGCCCGCCTCGTTGAAGGCGTTCATGGCCGAGATGAGCGCCCGGCGCTGCCTGGCCGACATCCGCGCCACGATCGCGCCGATCTCCTCCCTGCGGCGCGCGGTCACCTCGTCCACGATGCGGCGTCCCTCGTCCGTCAGCCGCATCAGGCTCTCGCGCCGGTTGTGCGGATTGACCTCCCGTACGATCAACCCGGCGGCCACCAGCCGATCGGCCATCCGCATCGCCGTGGAGGAGTTGACGCCCAGCAGCTCCGCCATCGTGACCAGCTTGGTCTCACCATGGCCGGCCAGCACCACCAGCATCCTGAACTGCGGCAACGTGACCCTGTCCCCGACCGCCCCCAATGACCTCACCGCGACCGCCACCAACAGCCGTGACCCGGTCAGCACCGCCGTGACGACAGCCGAAAGATCCTCTCCCTGCGCCTGGAGGTCATCGTCTTCCTTCATAGGCACTGTTGTATATGCGCTGGACGGATCACGGGCACGAGATCCCCATCGTCCGCCCCACCCCGTCGATCCCATGGGTCCAGGTGGGCCACCCTAGTTGCGGTCGTCAGCCTGTCACGCAGAGATACTGGAGGCGTGGATCCGAACGCTGAGCTGGGGAATTTCCTCCGCTCCCGCCGGGCCCGCCTGCGGCCCGAGGGGGGTGTGGCCCTCTGCGGGTGCCGGGGCGCTCGGCCCGCCGCCGTCCCGAACCTCCGCAGCGGGTACGGCCGGAGGCCCACCGCATGCTGGAGGTCCTCAACGACGTCTCACCGGCTCTCATCCTCAACCACCGGCGCGACGTCCTGGCGGCCAACCAGCTGGCTCGTCGCCGACATCGACAGCGCTGCCGACGTCGTCGCCTTGACGATCGCGGAGTTCTCCCCCCGGTAGGTGATGCACCAACGGCAGATCCTGAGCGGCTTCCCGCTGCTGTCCGCGGCGCCGGTGGACTGACCGCCGAAGCAACGGCCGTCAGTTCTCGACGCCCGTGGCCGCGTGGGACGTCCCGACCGGCTTGGACTCGGGCGAGCCCCGCTGCCGTAGATAGATCGACAGCACCACCATCGACAGCACGGCCAGGAGCTCCGACTGCCAGTTCTGCAGGCTCCGGCTCCAGAACTCCGGCGAGGTGACGTACGCTCCCCACCCAACGGGATCACGCAGGTCGGCCAGCCGCTCGCTGTTGTAGGCGGCCAGTCCCGCAACCGACTGCGCCAGCCACGACAACGCGAAGATCGCCCCCATGACCAGCGCCAGCGAGTTGCCGAACAGCTCCAGTCGCAATCCTCCGGTCCTGGCCCAGGCCGGGGAGCGGTCGTGGGCATACCGCCCGACCTGCTGCTCCTCATCCGATTCCGGCCCTGCCTGATCCACCTTCTTCGACTCGGGCGACCCCTTCTGCACCAGCCAGACGGTGAGCACGATGAACAGGAAGAACTGCAGATACTCCGACTGCCAGTTCTCCGCCACATCGACCGCGAACGTCGAGGAGGTCACGTACTGCAGGATCGAGACCGGCTCGCCACCCTGGGCCAGCTCCTGGTCGTTGTAGTCCAGCATCCCCGCCACGGCCTGTCCGGCGATCGCGAGCACGAAGAGGATCAGGAACGCCAGCGCCAGCGAGTTCTCCTTGAGCCATCTCACGGCAAAATCCTCATGGGGCGCCCGCTACCCGAAGGTCACGTGGGCATGCGGCCCGATGGTGAATAGCTCCGGAAGGGCGGGGTAGCGAAACGCGGTCTCATGATGCGCAGCCCGGGGAAGGCAGTCCGATGAAAGGCCACGATGCAGCGGTACGGCGGGCGGCGCCGGAAAGCCCGGCCGAGCTGAGCAAGCGCTCGTGGTGGGGGATCCTCAAGCGCACGGCCAGGGAGTTCCGGGACGACCAGCTCACCGACTGGGCCGCCGCCCTCACCTACTACGCGGTCCTGTCCATCTTCCCCGCGCTGCTCGCGGCGGTTTCCCTGCTGGGCGTGTTCGGCCGGTCGGCGACCGGGCCGCTCGCCGACAACCTGGCGGCCATGGCGCCCGGCCCCGCGCGGGAGATCATCGACCACGTGCTCCAGGCCCTGCAGAGCAGCCCGCGGGCCGCGAGCATCGCCACGGTCATCGGTGTCGCCGTCGCCTTATGGTCGGCGTCCGGCTATGTGGGGGCGTTCATGCGTGCCGCCAATGTGATGTACGAAATGCCGGAAGGCCGGCCGATCTGGAAGATCCTCCCCCTGCGCCTCGCCATCACCACCGTCCTGGTGATCCTGATGGCCGTCGGGGCGGTCGTGGTGACGTTCACCGGAGAGCTCGCCGGCCAGGTGGGCCGGCTGATCGGGATCGGCCAGGGCGCGCTGACCGTGTGGAGCGTCGCCAAGTGGCCGGCCCTGGTGGTCATCGTGACGCTGGTGCTGGCGCTGCTGTACTGGGCCGCCCCCAACGTCGTACAGCCCGGATTCCGCTGGATCACGCCGGGCAGCATCCTGGCGGTCGCGGTGTGGATCGCCGCCTCCGCCGCCTTCGGCTTCTACGTCACCAACTTCGGCTCCTACAGCAAGACCTACGCGGCGCTGGCCGGCGTCGTCGTCTTCCTGATCTGGTTGTGGATCACCAACGTGGCCGTCCTGCTCGGTGTGGAATTCGACGCCGAACTCGCCCGCGGCCGCGCCATCGCGTCCGGCCGGCCGCCCGAACGGGAGCCCTACGCGGAGCCGCGCGACGCCCCGGAGGGACATCGGTGACATCCGACCGCAGGGCGGGGTCGCGTCTATGGTGCGGCGGTCGGCCGGCCGAGCGGTTGCAGCAGCAGGTTGACGGCTGCGCGGCCGGCTTCGAGCGCGGCTTTGAGGGGCTTGCCGTCGCGGGTGAGGCGGCCGATGGCCGGGGAGTCAGGTGCGGGCCGCACGGACAGCACCGCGGGATCGGCTGCGGCCTGACCGTCGGCGGGTAGACGGGTCGTCGGGGGTTCGGGCCGGTCGTACCGGGCGAGCAGCGTGTCGTCGTGCAGCAAGCGGTGGTCGCGCGCGAAGAAACTCCGGTGCAGTGCCTCCGGATAGCTCCGCAGAACGGTCGCGGCGATCAGGCGCGTCCCGTAGGACGGTCGCGCGGCCGGTGTTCCGGTCGCGGCCGAAGGCGCGGGACGGGACCGCAGCACGAGGACGTGGCTGGCGCCCTGCGCCAGGGCGGTGCGGTACGGGATGGACTCGGCGAGTCCCGCGTCGTAGAAGAGCCGCCCGGCCAGCTCGACCGGCGGCCCGGCGAGGAACGGGAGTGCCGCACTGGCCCGCAGGGCCAGCCGCAGCTCGACGGGACCGGTCAGGTGCGGGCGCAGATCGGTGGATTGCCCGGTCTGTACGTCGGTGGCCAGCGGGTGGTACTCGATGGGGTTGGTCAGGACCGCGTCGAAGTCCATCCGGGTCACTTCGCAGTACAGGTATTCGACCAGGTTCCGCACGTCGACCATCGGACGGCCGCGCAGGAGGTTGGACGGGCGGATCATCGCTCGCGCGTAGACGGGCTCGGCCCAACCGGTCAGGTTCTCGGGGGTTCCGCTCAGCAGCCAGGCCCCGGTGATGGCCCCGGCCGATGCCCCATAGACCGCGTCGAAGGCGTGCGCCGCTCCGGCCTCGTGCAGGGCCAGGGCCATGCCGGCGGAGACCGTGCCGCGCATGCCGCCGCCCTCGATGGCCAGGGCCACCCGGTGGCCGTCCTGGCGGGCGCCGGGACGGCTGCCGCTACGGACCCGGTCGGCTATGACGCGCAGCACTTCGTGTTCGCCGGTCTCGGGTGGCATATGTCCTTCTTTGTGTTGTGTGGCTAGTCACGGTCGCCGGACAGGTACGAGCGGGCCCGGGCCCAGACGCCAGGGTCGGGTTGCGTGGTCGTCCATGCGGTGGACCTGAGCTTTCCCCGGCCGCGGTAGCGCCGCACGATGGCGACGTGGTCCGGCCAGGCGACGAACTTGCGCAGGGCCTGCTCATCCTGCCAGATCGACACCGAGCCGCACCTGCCCTCCAGCGGCTCCGTCCACAGCCACATGCCGACCGCGCCGGGCAGGTCGGGCCACGCGCGGCGCAGGGTGAGCCCGGCGTGGTAGACGCCGGGCAGGTCGATCAGCCGGCTGATCCGGAAGTCGGTGACGCTGACCAGCACCGAGCCGGCGGCGCCGGCCGCCGGTCCGGGAGTCCATCGGGATCTCAGCATGCCGCTGCTCCAGTCCTTTCTTTGTACGAACGTTCGTGCCGAGAATAGGAACATACCGAAGACGACGTCAAGCCGCTATCCTGGGCCGAACGTTCGTACGCAGAAGGGGTGAAGATGGCGGGACGGCCGCGGGACGAGCGGGCCCGCAACGTGATCCTGCGCCGGGCGGCGGACATCGCCTCGCAGGACGGGCTGGAGGGGCTGTCGATCGGCCGGCTGGCCACGGAGCTCGGCGTGAGCAAGAGCGGCCTGTTCGGTTACTTCGGTTCCAAGGAGGAGCTACAGCTCGCCACGATCCGCACCGCGATGAGGGTGTACGTCGACGAGGTCGTCCAGCCCGCGCTGACCGTGCCGCCGGGCCTGGGCAGGGTGCGGCGGCTGTGCGAGAGCTGGTTGAGCTACTCGCAGCGGCGGGTCTTCCCCGGCGGCTGCTTCTTCTTCGCCGTCACCGCGGAGTTCGACGCCCGCCCGGGCCGGGTGCGGGATGCCGTCGCCGCGGCCGGCCTCGACTGGATCCGCTTCGTGACGCGTACCGTCGACGATGCCCGCCAGCTCGGCGAGCTCGCCGACGACACGGACGCCGACCAGCTCGCGTTCGAGCTGATCGCTTTCATGGAGAACGCCAACGCCGTCTCCTTGCTGCACGACGACCCGAACGCCTACGAGCGCGCCAGGACCGCCATCCGCAACCACGTGAACACCTACACCTGACGACGGGCCGGGCACTCGAATCGCCTCAGCCGGAGAGATCCAAAGGGGTCAGGTCGATCTCGGGCACCCACACCTCAGGGTCGGACGGGGCGGGAAGCGGTCGCAACTGCCGCAGGAGCGCCCGCAGCAGCGGCCGGGGATTACGCCGGTGCCAGACGACCGACCAGGGCATCAGCGGCGTCGGCTCGACGATCGGGATGCGGCGCAGGCCGCTCCCTGCCGGGTCGATGCTCATCTCGCCCAGCCCCACCGCGCTCTTCTCCACCAGGAACTGCTCCACGAGATGCCGCTGCCCGATGGCCGGGGCGTTGAAGCGCAACGGCACGCCGAACCGGTCGGCCAGCCGCACGAGATAACCGCGCCATTCCGCCGCGCCCGCCGGGTCGGGCATCGCGATGCCCGCCTCGCGCAGGTCAGCCGGCCGCAGCACGTCCCTGGCGGCCAGGCGGTGGTCCTCGGGCACGAACGCGTGCAGCGGCTCCAGACGCACGAGCCGGTACGCCAGCTCGGCGGGCCAGGGTGCCGGCGTGTCGTGCACGCGCCCGAACGCGGCGTCGAGCTCCAGCCGCCGCAGGGCCGGCAACGCCACGGACAACCCCTGCCGCATGCTCAGCTCGATCCGTACGCGAGAGTCGCGCTCGCTCGCCTGACGTACCATCCGCAGCGGCGTGAACCGCTCGTCGTACACGTCCACCCGCAAAGGCTCGTTGCCCGGGCGGACCGCCTGGATCGCCCGATCGAACGCGGAGACCGCCTCACGTGCGCGGGGCAGCAGCCGCTCCCCCGCCTCGGTCAGCTCCACAGCACGAGTCGTCCGCTCGAACAGCGGCACCGTCAGCGCCTCTTCCAATCGGCGAATCCGCTTCGACAGCGCCTGCTGGCTGATGAACAGCAGCGCGCCGGCCCGGCCGAAGTGCAGCTCCTCCGCGGTGACCACGAACGCGCGCAGGCCCTCGATGTCCGCCTCCACGCCTCGAGGGTGGATTGAAAACCGTTGGTTGTCAATCGGCCGCAGAGAGCTGTTGGACACCACCGGCCGCCTGCGAGTTTGCTGGTCTCTCCACCGAAGGGGGCACGAGATGAAGATCGTGGAAATCCGTCCGGAGTTGCACCTGATCCTGCTGGAATTCGGCCAGGCGTACCTTTGGAACGACGCGGGCGCGCTCACGCTGGTCGACACCGGTGTCGCCACCTCCGGCACGGACATCGCGGCCGCGATCGAGCAACTGGGCCACCGCAGGAGCGACGTCAAGCAGGTCGTGCTCACCCATTTCCACGAGGACCACTGCGGCGGGGCCGCCGAGATCAGCGGGTGGGGAGACGTCACCGTGCTGGCCCACCGGCTGGAGGCGCCGATCATCCGCGGTGACAAGCCCGCTCCTCCGCCCCGCTTCACCGACGAGGAGCGCGTCCTGCACCGCGACCTCGGGGCCCATCTGCTGCCCGCCGCGCCCGCGTGCCGCGTGGATCGCGAGCTGGAGGACGGCGACACGATCGATTTCGGCGGTGGCGCACGGGTGATCCACACTCCCGGCCACACCGACGGCAGCATCGCGGTTCACCTGCCGCGCTCTGGGGTGCTCTTCACCGGGGACACGGTCGCGCACGTCAACGGACAGGTCATGCCCGGCGTGTTCAATCTGGACCGCTCAGAGCTGCTCCGTTCCTTCCGCAGGCTCGCGGAGATCGACGCGCGGCTGGCCTGCGTCGGTCATGGCGAACCGCTCCCCGACGCCCGCACGGCCCTCAGCGCGGTCGCGGCGACCCTGCCCGCCTGATCACCATTCGGCGAAGGAACCGTCCGGGTGCCGCCAGACCGGGTTGCGCCAGCGGTGCCCGCGCTCGGCCGCGCGCTCCACGGCCGCCGCGTCGACCTCGATGCCCAGGCCCGGTACGGCGGTGCGTTCGGCGAAACCTCCGGCGAACCGCAACGGGGTGCGGTCGACCAGGTAGTCGAGCACGTCGTTGCCCTGGTTGTAGTGGATGCCCACGCTCTGCTCCTGGATCAGGAAGTTCGGGATCGCGAACGCCAGTTGCAGGCTCGCCGCCAGCGCGATCGGGCCGAGCGGGCAGTGCGGGGCCATCGTGACGTCGTACGCCTCGGCCATGGCGGCGATGCGGCGCACCTCCGAGATGCCGCCGGCGTGGCTGACGTCCGGCTGGGCCACCGCGATGCCGTCGCGCAGCACCTCGCGGAAGTCCCAGCGGGAGTAGAGGCGCTCGCCGGTGGCCAGCGGGATCGAGGTCGACCGGGCCAGGGCGGCCAGGTTGGGGGTGTGCTCGGGCAGCACCGCCTCCTCGACGAACAGCGGGAGGAGCGGCTCGATGAGCGGCAGCACCCGCCGGGCCATCGCCGTCGACATGCGCCCGTGGAAGTCGATGACGACGTCGTTCTCCTCGCCGACGGCCTCGCGGACCACCGTCACCCGTTCGACGATCTCGCGGATGCGGGCCGGGGTGTCGATGGGGGTCAGCGCGGCTGAGCCGTTCATCTTGACGGCGGTGAAGCCCGCCTCGATCTGCGCTCGGGCCTCGGCGGCGACGTCGGCGGGGCGGTCGCCGCCGATCCACGCGTACATGCGGACCCGGTCGCGGACCGGGCCGCCGAGCAGGGCGTGGACGGGCAGCCCGGCGGCCTTGCCGGCGATGTCCCAGAGGGCCTGGTCGATGCCGGCGACCGCGCTGGACAGCACCGGGCCGCCCCGGTAGAAGCCGCCCTTGGTCAGGACCTGCCAGTGGTCCTCGATGCGCAGGGGGTCCTCACCGACGAGATATTCGCTCAGCTCCGCGACGGCGGCCCGGACGGTCTCGGCGCGGCCCTCGACGACCGGCTCGCCCCAGCCCGTGATGCCTTCGTCGGTACGGACGCGCAGGAACAACCAGCGGGGCGGGACGAGGAAGGTGTCCATGGACACGATCTTCATGGGGGTCCGTTCTAGGAGGAGGTGGTGGAGATGCTCCAGCCGCCGTCGACCTTGAGGCAGGCGCCGGTGATGAAGGAGGCCTCGGCCGAGGCGAGGAAGGCGACCGCGGCGGCCACCTCTTCGGGGCGGCCGAACCGGCCCGCGGGGGTCTCGGTGATCGTCGCGGCCCGGCCCTGCTCGCCGATGCCGTCCCAGGCCGCGGTCATGATCGGCCCGGGGACGACGACGTTGACCCGCACGTCGGGGGCGTACTCGACGGCGAGCTGGCCGGCCAGTGACTGCAGGCCGCCCTTGGCCGCGGCGTAGGGGCCGCAGCCGGGGATGCCGGTCTGAGCGTGTACGGAGGAGGTGATGACGATCGCGCCCCGGTTCTCGGCCAGGAGGGGGCAGAACACGTGGGCGGCCAGGTAGGCGGCCTTGAGCGAGACCGCGATCTGCCGGTCCCAGTCGTCCTCGGGCAGCTCGTGGACGGGGGCCGACGGCACGACCCGGCCGGGGCCGTTGACGTGCAGGACGTCCAGGCGGCCGTACCGGTCGGCGACGAGGTCGCGGGCGGCGGCCCAGGCGGTCGCGGAGGCGACGTCGCCGTGCAGGTAGTGGCCGCCGATCTCGGCGGCGAGCTCGGCCCCCGCGTCGTCGGCCACGTCCATGACGACGACGGAGGCGCCCCGCTGGGCCAGCAGCCGGGCGGTCGCCGCGCCGATCCCCGCCGCGGCGGCGGTGACCAGGGCGACCTTCCCTGCGAAACGGATCATCGTGCGGCTCCCGTGAACAGTGCGTTGACCTCTTCCTGGAGGGCGCGGTCCTGCCACATCGGGTGATGGGGCGCGGCGTTGGAGCACACCACCGTGCCCCACGCGCCGACCCTGGCCGCGTGGGCGACGGCCTCCAGGCAGATCGCGCGGCCGACCGGACCTTCCTCGAAGGTCCCGTGGAGAGGGGTGTACCCGATCCAGCCCTCGCCGAGCACGAGCGGCACCTCCGCCTGGGCGGCCCAGTCGGCGGCGGCGTCGATCCAGATGCGCAGCCGTTCGGACATGCCGTAGCGGTAGGTCGAGTAGCGGTCGTACAACCACTGGTCGAACCGGACAGGGTCGCACCAGTCGTGGACGTAGACCTCCCGGGCGGGCACCACCGTCGCCGCGCGCCGCCACTCCTGGTCGGGGCCCCACTCCTCCAGCGGCGGGGCGTCGAGTCCGAGCTGCTCGGTGGCCTGGTCGAGTTGGTGGAGTGCGGAGTCGAGGGCCTGACGGCCCGGGGTGATCAGGGCCGGCGTCTTTGAC
>NZ_JBSGFQ010000142.1:0-29508 GCF_053603495.1 Nonomuraea sp. NPDC004186
TGACCGGCGCGGACGCCGACCGGCTCGCGGACGTGGCCGCCGAGCTCCACCCGGCCTTCAGCGGCGACGTCGCCGCCCTCAACGCGGCCCTGGTGCGCCACGCGGCCGTGCCCAACCTGCACGGCGACCCGCCCGTCCTGGCTTTCCACGGCCCCGGTGCGGACCTGGTCGACGCCTGGGCCGCCGACGCCGGCACGGCCCTGGCCATGGTGATCGGCGTCGGCCAAGGCCGGCGGCTGCGGACCTGCGAGGCGGGCGGGTGCGAGCTGGTCTTCTTCGATGTCACCAGGAACGCCTCGCGCCGGTTCTGCGGCCTGTCCTGCCAGAACCGCGCCAAGGCCAGCGCCTACCGCGCCCGCCGCCGCGCCTGACCGCGGGATCCTGGGCACGCGCTCGGCGTCGCCCGTTCTGTCGGTGGCGGCGGGCATGATGGTGGCCATGGCTTCATGGCAGGAGTTCGAGCAGCAGGCGGCGGAGCTGGCCGGGGTGGCGCGGCGGTTGCTGGAGGCGTACCGGCACAAGGTGCTGGCCACGCTGCGCAAGGACGGCTCGCCCCGGGTCAGCGGCATCGAGACCAGCTTCCGGGACGGCGAGCTGTGGACGGGGTCGATGCCGGGGGCGGTCAAGGCGTCCGACCTGCGCCGTGACCCGCGAATGGCGATCCACGTCACCTCCAGCGCCCCGGAAGGGGACGATCCGTCGTCGTGGGAGGGCGACGTGAAGCTGGCCGGGCGGGCCGTGGAGATCACCGATCGGGAGGTGCTGGCGTCGTTCGGGCTGCCGAGCGAGGAGTCGCACCTGTTCCGGATCGAGCTGACGGAGGTGGTGTGGACGCGGGTGGAGGGCGACGAGATCGTCATGGACTCCTGGCGCGAAGGGGTGGGGCTGCGCCAGATCCGCCGCAAGTAAAGACCCACGGCCGACCACCAAGCCCTCGCCCCCAGCCGCACCTCCGGAGCCCACCGGCCTTCCGAAGTCCGCCGGACTTCACCACCGCCACCGCCACCGCCACCGCCACCGCGGCAGCGGCAGCGGCAGCGGTTGCCGGATGGGGCTAGTGGACGGAGAAGCCGCCGTCCACGAAGAGCATCTGCCCGGTGACGAACGCGGAGGCGTCCCCGGCCAGGAAGACGGCCGCGCCCGCGAAGTCCCCGGGCACGCCGTTGCGGCCGACCATGTGGCGGGCGGCGAGCGTTTCGACGCGGCCCGGGATGGCCTGGGCAGGCTCGGTCAGCGGAGTCAGCACGAAGCCGGGGATGATCGTGTTGACGCATACCCCGCGACCCGACCACGCCTCGGCCTGGGAGCGGGTCAGGCCGGCGATGGCGGCCTTGGCCGTGCCGTACGCGCCGCTGTCGCCGAAGGCGCTGATGGACTGCTGGGAGCCGAGGTTGATGATGCGGCCCCAGCCACGGGCGGCCATCCTCGGGCCGAAGTGCTGGCCGAGGAGGTAGGGGGCGGTGAGGTTGACGGCGATGGTGCGCTCGTAGTCCTCGACGGTGAGGTCGGCCATGGGCTTGCGGATGTTGTTGCCGGCGTCGTTGACGAGGATGTCGGCATCGCCCGCCGTGGCGCACACGCGCCGGACGCCGTCGCGGTCGGCGAGGTCGGCGCTGATCCACGAGGCGGTGACGCCGTGCTCGCGCAGGCGGGCGGCGGCCTTGTCGAGCTCGCCCTCCCTGCGGGCCACCAGCACGACCTCGGCTCCGGCCCGGCCGATCGCCTCGGCGATGGCGTACCCGATGCCGGAGCTGCCGCCGGTCACCAGGGCGCGCCGGCCGTCGAGGGAGAACAGCTCCCGCAGATAGTCAGACATGATCGGCCAAGCTAGCACCCGAGGGGTACGACCGCGTCGAGCGGGCCATGGCGACCACCACCTGGCCCCCGCCGGCACATCGTTCGGCAAAGGATTGCGCGGGGGCGGCTCTCAGGCGGAATGGCCGTGCGGCCATGGCCACCACCGACGCGCCCGCGACCAGCCGGCTCCCGTTGACGATGCTGGCGGCCATGGTCGCCGGCTCGATAGTCGGCGCCGGGTCTTCTCGTTACCGGGCAACTTCGGGCAGGCCGGGGTGGTGGTCGCGTGGGCGGTGGCCGGCACGGGGATGCTCATGCCGGCGTTCGTGTTCCAGTCCCTGACGGTACGCAAACCGGATCTCAACGCCGGCGTATACGCCTACGCCGAGGCCGGGTTTGGGGAGTTCCCCGGCTTCCTCTCCACCTTCGGCCGGCCTGTGATCCAGCAACCTGATCAACCCAGGAGCCAGGCCATGCGCCGCCCTTCCACAGAAGCACAGAAGCGATGTCCGCTGAAGCGCACCCGGCGTTTCTTCGTCAACCTCTTCCCATCCGATCGCGAGGACATCGCGCCGATCGCCCGCAAGCCCGCCCAAGGTCGGCACAGGCCGACTCGGAGACTGGGTCGTCCTCGGCTTCGCAGGGCACCGTCTCCCGCCGCCGCTGAGTCATCCCACTGTCAGCTCAGCGACCTGCCCCTCTCCGGGGTCGGCGGGCGGCCAGCTCGACTCGGGCGAACAGGACGGCCAGCACGGCCAGGACGGCCGATGGGGCCAGGAGCCATAGCCAGCGCTGGGCCCACCAGCCGACGGTTGGCTCCGCAAGCAGGGTGCCACCCAGCCCTTCATAGGCCCACAGCACCACCAGGTACGCGGTCATGTGCCAGAGAAAGACGGTCAACGCGACCACGTTGAGAGCCACGACCGGCTTCCAGGCGGTCGGTCGGCGCAGCAGGCGCTCGGCGGCCGGCGTGACCAGGGCCAGCAGCCCGAGTTGAAAGACGGCCAGGGCGGCGATGGCGGCGTTGGTCGGGAAGATGTTGGATTCGGCGCCGGTGGTGGACACCATCGAGAGGGGGTAGCCCGCTCCTACCGTCAGCCCGATAAGCCCGGCCAGCCCGGCCCCGACAACCGCCAGACGCTGCGCCAGCGGGCGCCGCCCCAGCTCCCAGCTGCGCCAGGCGTAGCCGAGCTGGTGGCAGAACAGCCACACCAGGGCGGCGGTCACCCAGGCAGCCCAGGCCAGGCCGGCGCCGCGGTGGGCCACGCTGCCGAGGGCGATCAGCAGCACGAGCGCTACCAGGACCCTTGCTCCGTAGCGGGCGTTCAGGCTCGCGGTGATCGGCACTGCGGCGATCACCAGGCCGTACACGCCCAGGAACCACAGCGGCGTCAGATAGCCGGGGAACCACTCCCACATCCATCGGTGCGGGCCGGGTAGGACGGCCGCGATCAGCTCGCCGGCGAGCCAGACCAGGGCCCAGACGGCAGCCGGCCAGAGCAGCCGGCGCAGCCGGCCTCGGACGAACCGGCCGGCGGTCGTCCCGCCCGCCTGAGCCCGCTGCCAGCCGACCAGGTTGGCGTACCCACCGACCAGAAAGAACACCGGCATGATCTGCAGCACCCAGGTGGCCAGCCAGCCACCGGGCACGGCATGGATCGGGTTGGGCATGGTCAGGCTGCCGTCGGCGGTGCGGTGGGTGACCGACAATGTCCAGTGCCAGAGGGTGACGACCAGGATGCACAGCGCGCGGGCGGCGTCGACCACCCGGTCGCGGGACGTCGGCGTGGCCGCCACCAGCCGGTCCAGTGTCGATCGCGCGCCCGCGACGCGGCGGGTCTGCCGGTCTTGGCGTCTGGTGCTCAGCGGTACAGCTCCTCGAGGTCGGCCGCGAAGTCTTTGTGGACCAAGGCACGCTTGACCTTCAGGGTCGGGGTCAGATATCCGTTCTGCTCGGTCAGGTCGACCGGAAGGATCCGGAGCCTGCGGATCGACTCGGCCCGGCTCACCGCCGTGTTGGCCTCGTCCACGGCCGTCTGCAGCCTGGCCAGCAGATCCGGATCGTCGCGAAGCTCGGCCGGGCCGGCCTGCTCGGGCCTGCCGACGGCCCGCTTCCATGACGACAGCGCCTCGGCGTCCAGGGTGATCAGCGCGGCGGTGTACGGCCGCCGGTCGCCGACGACTACCGCCTGGCTGATGAGCGGGTGGGTGCGCAGGCGGTCCTCGAGTGCCTCCGGGGCGAGGTTCTTGCCGCACCGGACGCCAGCCGCCGGCCGACCGGCGCTGGAAAAGGACCATGTCGCCGTTCACCCGGTCGTCGGCGAACCCCACGTCGGCGAGCTGGGCCTCGGGGGCAACGGTTCTCGGGGCCGGGACCGCGTAGACACGCATTGTCCATCTCCCTGTGCGGAAAAGGCCAACCAGGCGGCGTCGGCAGACTGCGGCACCGGGCGCCGCATGTAGGGCGGCGAGAAGCAGCCAATTAGCCTGATTCCCCAGGTCACCAGGCACACACCTGACAGGCGAAGGCTGCACGACGGCGCAGGCCACCATCAACGGGGTGGACAAGAGTCTCTCGGGTGTCGTCCCCAGCGGGAAGACGAGCGGCAAGGGTGCGACTCGATCCGCCCGAGTACGTGAACAGCAGTGTCACCTTCACGTTCTTCAAGGCGTTGAGCCGCTCGCAGTCGCGGACGTCCACATGAGCGCGGGTGATCACCAGCACAGGGTTCGTGAGCCCGCGGTGGTCGAGGCCCTCCAGCACCGCGAACAGGTGGTCCCGTACGCCCGGCAGGAACGGGTCGGTGGCCCGGTTGAAGACCTGCAACGGGGTGTCGTGCGGCCGGAAGTAACGGTGGCCGGCGAGCTGTTCGACCGCCTCACTGTCGCTCATCAAAGCGCGCGGCCGGCCTGCGTCCCAGAGCCCGTAGGTGTGCCGGATGCAGTTCGCGCACCCGAGCGGGCAGCCCTGCAGGTTGCCAGTGATCGTAGGATCGTCCGCGTGGATCTGGATGACATCGCCGCCCGGCTCGGGGTACCCGTGGAGGACGTCGACCGCGTGCACCGGCTCGCCGGCGACCGGCCGTCGGCTCCGCTGCCCGCCAAGGCCGACGCGCGCGCGATCCTCGACCGGCTCGCGGTGCGGCCGGACGACGCCGACGAGATCATGGCGGGCTGGCCCGACCCCGACTCTCCCCTGTGGACTCCGGAGCTGCGCTGGCTGCTCGACCGCTCGATCGCCCTGGTCCGCGCCGATCTCGGGGGCCACGGCTGGCTGCCGCCCGGCCCGGAGCTGCCGCGCGAACGGGGCCCCGCCTGGCGGCATCTCTACGTGTACGCGTACCTGGCCCTGGTCGACGTCGTCATGAGGTACCACCGCGACCACGGCATCGCCGATGCCGTGTCGTGGGTGACCCTGGCGGATCTGGGCCGCAACCTCGCGATCGACCGGCGGATGCACCGCGAGGGCTGGCCGGTCATGCAGAGCTGGCTGACGCTGCACGCGCGCGGCGGCATCTACGAGCTGGGCCGGCTGCAGCACCAACGCGGCGGCACCGCCATCGACCTGCACATTCCCGAGTCGGGGCCGATGACTCCGGAGGCGGTCGCGGCGTCGCTCGACGAGGCCCGCGCGTTCTTCCCCCGCCACTTTCCCGACGAGCGCTACACGGCGTTCTCCTGCGGCTCGTGGCTGCTCGACCCGCAACTACTGGAGTACCTGCCCGAGGACTCCAACATCGTCCGGTTCCAGCAGAGGTTCGAGCTGGAGCCCTACGAGGAGCCGGAAGGGCAGGACGCCGACGTCGAGGTGCTGCGGTTCGTGTTCCGCACCCTGACCACGCCGCTCGACCAGCTACCACGCCGCACCGTGCTCCAGCGCGCGATCGTCGACCACCTGAAGGCCGGCCGCCACTGGCAGATCCGCCGCGGCCGCTTCCCGATCTAGCCGGGCCGAGACATCCACAGATCTGCCTCACGATCAATACGGTTCGGGTGCGAAGCCGTCAGGCTGGGGAGGACGTAAATGTTCCACCTGGGGGAAGGCGGCATTACGAGGCGAGTGCCGAGTCAGGAGTGGACGCTATGCGATTGAGCGCACGTAACAAGATCCCGGCCCGGGTGACTGGGCTCACCAAAGGCGAAGCGACAGCGAATGTGGAACTGGACGCCGGTGGGATGCGGTTGGTCGCCTCCGTCACCGTAGAGGCCGCCAATGAGTTGGGACTGGTGGAGGGCAGTGAGGTTATCGCCGTGATCAAGGCGTCCGACGTGATGCTGGGGCTTGAGAGCTAGCGCGGCGTCATCTCGGGGCTCCGGGTCGATTGAGAGGCGAGCGCCTCGAACCTGGTAAATGCGGTGGTCCCCGATCGGTTCCGTGACCACCCTGGCCGGCGAGCGCAAGGCCGGCCAGGCCCACAAGTACGCCCAACGCGCTGATGCGCGCAGCCGGCGTGGCATCCTGCCCGCTCAGGGTGAGCAGGATGCCGCTGCGGACAGAGGTCGCGTCAGGCGGGGTCGAGGGTGGAGGCGTAGGACGCCGCTGACGTAGCGGCCGCCCTTGACGTCGCCGGGTGCGACCAGGCGCGGACCTTCCTTGGATCCGGTGGCCGTGACGAACAGGCGCAGCTGGGCGTTCTTGACGTCTGGGCCGATGCGCGGCCCGGCCAGTTTGAGGACGTCGGCGAGCAGAGGACCAGTGACGGTGTGCTTCTCCGCGCCGTGGGAGGTCTGGTAGCGCACGCGTACGGTGTGCTGCGGCAGGCCGCGCAGTCGCGCCATGCTGAACGAGCGCGGATGGTCGACCTGGCCGCGCACCTTGACCGCACCGACGGCGTTCTGCTGGGCGGAGGAGGGGCCGGCCGCCGCACGGCGAGGTGGGGAAGGCGCTGGCTGGAGGTTCGCGCTCGGACAGGTCCGAGATGTCCGTCCGGTCCGAAACTGCTGCCGGACGAGGCCATCGCCCTGCCAATGGGACATGCCGGCCCGGACATCGGTCCGGCCGGTCACATGCTGGCGATGAGTTTGTCCACCCTCTCGTCGACGCTGCGGAACGGGTCCTTGCACAGCACGGTGCGCTGCGCCTGGTCGTTGAGCTTCAGGTGCACCCAGTCGACGGTGAAGTCGCGCCGCTTCTCCTGCGCCTTGCGGATGAACTCGCCACGCAGCCGCGCCCGGGTGGTCTGCGGCGGCACCGACTTGGCCTCGAAGATCTTGATGTCGGAGGTCACCCGCTCCACCGCGCCGCGCCGCTGCAGCAGGTAGAACAGCCCGCGCTTACGGTGCACGTCGTGGTAGGCAAGGTCGAGCTGGGCCACCCGGGGCGAGGACAGCGGCAGGTCGTACTTCTTCTGGTACCGCTCGATGAGCTGGTACTTGGTGACCCAGTCGATCTCCCGGGAGACCAGGTCGAGGTTGCCGGTCTCCACCGCCCGCAGGGTGCGCTCCCACAGCTCCAGCACCCTCCGCGCGATCACGTCGCCGCCCCGCTGGTCCACGAAGTCCTTGGCCTTGCCCAGGTACTCCTGCTGGATCTCCAGCGACGACGCCTCACGCCCGTTGGCCAGCCGGATCCGCCGCCGCCCGGTCATGTCGTGCGAGACCTCGCGGATCGCCCGAATCGGGTTCTCCAGGCTCATGTCGCGCATCACGATCCCGGCCTCCACCATGCGCAGCACCAGATCGGTCGCGCCGACCTTGAGCAACATCGTGGTCTCGCTCATGTTGGAGTCGCCGACGATGACGTGCAGGCGGCGGAACCGCTCGGCGTCGCCGTGCGGCTCGTCACGGGTGTTGATGATCGGGCGGGACCGGGTCGTCGCCGACGACACGCCCTCCCAGATGTGCTCGGCGCGCTGCGACACGCAGTACACCGCCCCCCGCGGGGTCTGCAGCACCTTCCCCGCGCCGCAGATGATCTGCCGGGTGACCAGGAACGGGATCAGCACATCGGCCAGCCGCCCGAACTCCCCGTGCCGGCCCACACAGTAGTTCTCATGGCAGCCGTAGGAGTTGCCGGCCGAGTCGGTGTTGTTCTTGAACAGGTAGATGTCGCCGGCGATGCCCTCCTCGCGGAGCCGCTTCTCGGCGTCGACGAGCAGCCCCTCCAGGATCCGCTCACCGGCCTTGTCATGGGTGACCAGCTCCACGACGTTGTCGCACTCGGGGGTGGCGTACTCGGGATGGCTGCCCACGTCCAGATACAGCCGGGCGCCGTTGGGCAGGAACACGTTGCTCGACCGGCCCCAGGACACGACCCGCCGGAACAGGTAGCGCGCCACCTCGTCCGGAGACAGCCTGCGCTGGCCCCGGAAGGTGCACGTGACGCCGTACTCGTTCTCCAGACCGAAGATGCGTCGATCCATTACCTCACAACTATTCTCCCCGCCCGCGCGACGGGGGAGATCGTCTTTCGCCGGCCCCGGCCGGGGATTGATGTGTGGGTACCCGGAAAGCCGACGACACATGCGCCACGAGGCCGGCTTGCAACGGAGTCTGGCTGGAGCACGCCGCGGGCCCTTGCCGGACGATCAAGGACCATGACGGCGAATCAAGCCGCGCTGATCGACTGGGACGAGTCGCGCGTCGACGTCCCCGCCTCGTGCCGCCGGCAACGCCGCCGGGCTGGACGACGGCGCGTACGACATCGCCGCGCAAGCGTCGGCCGCAAGGGAAGCCGCCATCCGCTGGGACGACGAGTTCGCGGTCAAGCGGCTCGCCGAAGTTCGAGCGGTCTGAGAACGCGTTCGAGGAGTGGGGTTGTTGGCGGTCGAGTGCGTACATCGCTTGGCCAACCCGTGGTCCTTCGTGTTGGCCGTGCGAGGGACGCTACTGTTCGCCAGTGCTGCGGTGCGCCGCAATGGAACCGGTCGTGCAGGCTCGCGTCGAGCTGCCGGTGCGGGCAGCTCAGCACGGCAACAAGGGTCCGCCGTTGACCCTCAGGCCGCCGCCGTGGCCGTCGCTGACGCCGGTGGCCAGAAAGCCGAAGCTCACCCGGCCGTAAGGCGGGATATAGCCGTTGTACGACTGGTTGCCGGCCGACACGCTCTGGCCTGGTTGGGTCACGATCGCATCCCACGCGTTGGTGACCTTGGTGCCGTCGTCCCACGTCCAGGTGGCCGTCCAGCCGTCGACCGGTATCGGGTCGTTGATGAGGGTGACCTTGATCTGAAAACCGTTGGTCCACGAGCTGACTTTCTCCCACTCGCAGGCGATGATCGTCGCTTGCGCGGGGGAGGCGTACGTGGCGATCAATACGATCGCTCCGGCGAGAGCCGCCGTCATCCGAGTCAACCGCGATGTACGTCGTCTCGTCATGACCAACCCTTCGGCAGGAGCGGGCACGGCCCGGCACCGAGGAACGCTTCCCCTCGGAGGTACCTCTCTTGGAAGACCGGGGTCAATGCGGGAACCGGCCTGCGCCTGAGCCTGCGCACCGACCACGGCTTCACCTGCCGCCATTCCCGATCAGGGGCTCATCCTGGGATTTTCGAACTGAAACTTTCACGTGTCATCCCGCCGGAGCGCTTGCCGCCAAGTGCGAACGGTCCGGGTCATCCGGGTCCGGCGGCGCGGGCCTCGGGCGGGACGGCGAGAATGCGGACCAGCAAGCCGGCTGCCGTGATGCCTCGCATCAAACCTCGAGCTCTCATGCCCAGAATCTGCGCCGCCGCGCCCGGTATGAGAACAGGTTTGCGGTATAGCGCAATCAGCTCGTTCCCGGTCATACCGGACGTGACGTCTTTCAGTCGTGCCCCGACCTCGTGGTCGCTGGCCCCGCGAGCTCAAGCACCGCGGCGGCGGAGGCGAGCGGTGCGGCCACAATCGTCGCAAGCGGGCTGAGCATCGGCTCCAACGCGACCACCGGTGATGGCGTCAAACTCCTCGCGTTCCTCGAATGGTCTGGCATGGCTGCCGATGGACCACAATGGGCGGCCGAGAGGGTTGTAGACGCCGGCAGTGGCGCGGCGCACCCTGGCAACGAGCTCGTCCCGCGCCTTACCGGCGTCCGTGCCGCGCAGGGAGCAGTCGGTGCAGCGGGCGCACCAGTCGCGGAAGCGGGTGAGATGGCCCTCTTGAGTGCGCAAGAGGTGGGCCCGCTGCGACACATCGCTCATCTACGGAAGGCCCCGGCCCGATCAGCGGAACAACTAGGAACCCGCGTTAGTGGTCACCGTCTCCGGGTCCGGCGCCTTGATCGACACCTTGCCTCCCCACCCGGTGAAGCGGCTGTCGATCGTGATCGTCTTGCCGTCGAAGCCGCTGTTGTCCAACACTCCGGTTGCCGCATACGAGCTCCTCACCCTGCTCACGAGCCCGGCCGAGGTGAGGCTGAGGGTGTAGGTGACTTTCGTGTCGTTGTGCATGCGCAGCGGGATCGACGCGTCGAACCAGCGCGACACCTTCTCCAGTTCCTTGAACGTGATCTTTCCTGTGATGGTGCTTCCGCTCAGCTTGCCTTTCTTGATCAGCGCGGCTAACGTTCCCGGCTCCGCGGGGTTGATGACCTGCCCGTAGAAACCGCCGGCGCCGCCGGGCATGCCGCCGGTCTTGAGCCACGTCTTGCCATCTGGAAGGCGATCTTTCCAGATGCCGCCCGAGGTATAGCTGACCTTGCCGACGCTGATGGTCCGCTCAGGCTCGGCGGGGCCCGTCTTGCAGGTGATGTCTGAGGCGGCGATGCCCTTGGCGTTGAACTGGAACGTTCCCTTGCGGCTCTGCAGCTTGACCTTGCCGTCTCCGATGAGAGTGGTGGTCTCGGTGAACCGTACGCCGTGCCCGGAAACCAGCTTGCTCTTCAGAGCTCGGACGGGATCCTTGGGCGCAGCCTGCGCGGGAGCGGCGGTCACCAGAAAAGCGCAGCCGGTAACCAGAACGGTGATCGTCTTCTTCATGGAATGTGATCATTCCGGGAGCGGGTAACGAATGGGCCACGGTCCGCGGTACGCGGTTGGCAAGAGGTCAACGACCAGCTCGGCGAGCTCGGCAAGCAGTGCGGCACGGTGGCCGCCAGGCAAGGGCGGCCGTCATCGGTCAGTAAAGTGATCACGATGACGGACACGCGGCTGATCACCCACCGTGACGTTTCCACGGCCATGGCCCGTTACGACGACCGGGAACTGGCCGAGCTGCTGGAGCGCGAGGCCGTACCCCTCGGCACCGGCATCGGCGGGGCGTCCGCTCGGCTCGCGGTCGGCGGCACCTCGGTCTTCGTCAAACGCGTGCCCCTCACCGAGCCCGAACTGCGCCACCCGCGCTCGACGGCCAACCTGTTCGGGCTGCCGCCCTTCTGCCAGTACGGCATCGGCTCGCCCGGCTTCGGCGCCTGGCGCGAGCTGGCCGCGCACACGATGACCACCGAGTGGGTGCTGACCGGCCGGTTCCCCGGCTTCCCGCTGCTGTATCACTGGCGGGTGCTGCCCAACGCCGAGCCCGCCCCGCTGTACGGAGAGCTGGCCGACATCGATCGGGCAGTCACCTTCTGGGAGGGCGCGCCCGGCGTGCGCCGCCGCCTCGAGGCGCTGGCAGGGGCCCCGGCGAGCCTGACGCTCTTCCTGGAGTACTTCCCCTACAACCTGCACCAGTGGCTGGACGAGCGGGTGCGCGCGGGCGACGCCGACCGCGCCTGCGCCCTGGCGGACCACGGGCTGCGTGAGGCCGTGTCCTTCATGAACGCGGGCGGCCTCCTGCACTTCGACGCGCATTTCGACAACATCCTCACCGACGGGCACCACTTCTACCTGACCGACTTCGGGCTGGCCGTGTCGACCCGGTTCGACCTGTCAGAGGAGGAACAGGCCTTCTATCGCCGGCACCTCACCTTCGACCGCACCTACACGCTGACGTACCTGGTGAACTGGCTGGCCGGCGCCTTCCACGGCGCCGACTGGCCGGGGCGTCGCGAACTGGTGCGGGAATGGGCGGCAGGAGAGCGGCCGGCCGGCGTGCCCGGCGGGGTCGCGACCCTGCTGTCGCGGCACAGCCCGCTGGCCACCGTGCTGAACGGCTTCTACCACGATCTGCAGAGTGAGAGCAGGAAGACGCCGTACCCGCTGGAGGAGATCCGCCAGGTTGCCGAACTGCACTCCCTGCCGCTCGAGTGAAGGGTCACCCACCGCTTGAGGAGACGCACGCCGAACGGGGAGGACGCTCTGTTCGGGTGAGGTTCACTCGCCGCGATGGTCCTCGCCTCAACGTCCACGACCTCGACCTGGCCAACCGGCCCGCGCCCATCCGCGATCGCCGGGCTCAATAGGCTGATGGGCGCGGGGTTGCACGTACGGGCCGTCCTGAGCATGCCGCCTCAGGGCTCCGGCAGGCCATCGTCGGCGAACCGCGCCGTCGCCCGATCCCAGAGGGGGCGTTCACTTTCGGGAATCCAGCCGCCGGTGGTGCGGGAAGAAGCGGTTGAAGCCTCTTGGATGAGCACCGCACAGGTCACCGACCGGACATCTACCGAGCTTGTTGATGGCGAGGCGCCGGCCCGAACTCGTCCTCCAGGCGGGCCAGCAGTTGGGCGAGCAGTCGATTGAGCTGATCGAGGTCGTCGGACGCCAATGCGTCGGTGAGCAGGCGCCGTTCGCGAGTGGTGCGGTCACGGGTGGCCTGGCTCCAGCGCCGCCGGCCCAGCTCGGTGAGGCGGACCGGGCGGCTGCGGCCGTCGACGGCGGGGACGGGCTCGACCAGCCCGGCCTTGCTGAGGCGGTCGATGCGCACGCTCATGGTCCCGGCGGTGACGCCGAGTTCGTCGGCCAGTTGCTTGGGGGTGCGCTCGTAGGGCGGGCCGGAGCGTTGCAGGGCCGACAGGGCGGTCCAGTCTCCGGGGGTGAGGTCGTGGGCGGTGGCGACGTCGGCCAGGAGGTGTTCGAACAGGCGGGAGATGCGGCCGATGCGCTGCCGGGCAGCCTCGGTGACGGGGTCGGCGTCGGCCATCTGGGAGATCCAGGCGTCGATCTCGGCGGCGACCGAGTCGCCTGCGGGTGCGGGGTCAGGTCTCACGTTTGACGTCCTTTGAGTATCAAGCTACTTTGCTTTGAGTCTCAAACTTTGAATCCCAAAGCAAAGTCTACCGGGATACTCACCCCGCCTGATCACGACCTGGAAAGGACCCTCACATGACCACCTCAGCCTCTTCCGGCAAGGTGTGGTTCATCACCGGCACCAGCACCGGGCTGGGCCGAGCGCTCGCCCACGTCGTGCTGGAGCACGGTGACCGGCTGGTGGCCACCGCGCGCGATCGCGACACCCTCACCGGCCTGACCGAGCAGGCGGGCGACCGGGTCCTCGCCCTGGACCTGGACGTCACCGATCCGGTCGCCGTCCGCCGTGCCGTCGATGCCGCGCTGGAGGCGTTCGGCCGGATCGACGTGCTCGTCAACAACGCCGGATACGCCATGCGCGGCGCCCTGGAAGAGATCACCGATCAGGAGCTGCGGCGCCAGTTCGACACCAACGTCTTCGGCGCCATCGACGTGACCCGCGCGGTGCTGCCGGCCATGCGCTCCCAGCGATCCGGGCACATCGTGCAGATGTCCTCGGTCGGCGGGGTGACCACCATGCTGGGCGGTACCGCCTACGGCGGGACCAAGTTCGCGCTGGAAGGACTTTCCGAGGGGCTCGCCGCCGAGCTGGAGCATCTGGGGATCGGCGTCACCATCGTCGAACCCGGCCCGTTCCGCACCGACTTCGCCGGCCGCTCGTTCCGCTGGGCCACTCCCATCGACGACTACCGGCCCGTCATCGAACCGGCCAAGGCGACCTTCGTCGCCCAGCACGGCGCTCAGCCGGGCGACCCGGTTCGCGCCGCCCGTGCGATCGTCGCCGCCGTCAACCTGGACACCCCGCCGCTGCGGCTTCCCCTCGGTGCCCGTTCCTTCGACCGCATCCGCGCCAAGCTCCGCGCCCGCCTCGACGAACTCGACCGCCTGGAGCCCCTCGGCCGCGACACCGATTTCCCCACGTGACCACTCACCACTTGGCGCTCACCGTCGAGGACGGCGACGTCACCACGGTCGAAGGGCCCGCCTCCGGGCGGACGTGGAACCGGCGTGCGACCAGCGCGCGCCCGGCCGGCTCAATGCGAGGGCAGATTGATCATGCCCTTTCCGAAGAATCGCACCAGCCCGCTCACCATGATCTCACCGGAGACGTCCACGATGATCTGACTGGGGAATCCCATCTCCATGCCTTGATCAATCGTCATCCGAGCCTGGCCGGTGTGCTCGCGAAGATACGCGCCGAACGCCCCCGCGGCTGATCCCGTGGCCGGATCCTCGCCGGTCGTGAAGTCCAAGGCGAAGCAGCGGGAGCGCCACCGGCCGGGACCTTCTTCCGCCACCAGATAGCAGTTCAGGCTGTCCGGCTCGGCGAATTCCTCAAGCGCCTTGTACAGGGAATCGCGATCCAAAGTCGCGTGAGCCAGTGCGGAGACTTCGCGCAGCGGCAGAATCAATGCGGGCAGCCCGGTCGACACTATTTGCGCCGGCAGTTCGGGGTGGGCGTCCTCCGGTGCGACTCCGAGCGCCGCGAGAACGTGTGAAGGCGATACGGTCGCCCCGAAGACCGGTGAATTCTGGGCGATGGCCACCATGGCTTCATCGCCTGCCGACTCGACGATGAGTCGCTGGCGGCCGCTCATGGTCTGCTGTGTCAGCTCGGTCGAACCGAGGCCGGCATGCCAGACATGAGCGGCCGCGGCGCCGAGCGACGGATGCCCGGCGAAGGGAACCTCGCGCGCGACCGTGAAGATTCGATGCGTGTAGTCGCACCAGGGGTCATCGGAGGCCACGAGAAACGACGTCTCGGGCTGCAGGAATCGGCGGGCGATCAGGGCCATCGTCGATGTGTCGACAGCGTCCGCTCCGTGTATCACCGGCAGCAGGTTTCCGCTCATCGGCGTGCGGCTGAAGACCTCTACCAAACTGAAGGCGAATTCGGCCATATTCCTGTCCGATCGTCAGCGTCTGCGGCTCATTCTGAACGGGGGAGTCGGGACCGGACGCTATCACCGCCGACGCCGAGCATGCGGCCCGCGACGTGCTGCCACATGAGTCCAGCGCCACCAATGCGGACGACCACGGACGGCGACCAGGCCCAGGCCGATGACCTGATCGCCGTCCTTCCGAGTGGCGCACATCGTCCCGATCAGGATCGGAATCCTGCAGGACCGGGACTCGTGCGGCGGTCAGAATCCCGGCTCTGACCGCACTTGGTCGGCGCTACCTCGCCAGAAATCGAAGAACCCGATCGTTGACCTCTACGGGCGCCTCCAGGAAGGGGAAGTGGCCCACGCCCCGCGGGAGAACACCGTCCGAGCCTTCGGGGAGGACCTCGACGATGTCGGCCATGATCTCCTCATCGACCACGGTCGGCCGGCAGCTTGCCCACCTCCCACTGATCGGTTCCGAACGTCGCGGCGGGAAAGCTCTCGCGGTAGAGCCCGGGGGCCGCGCGTACGTCGGGCCTCGTGCACGGAACGGACACGACGCCTTCGCCCGACCGCGGATGGATCAGACACATGCCGCCTTGGCCCCTATCTCACGCGGCCATGACCGGCGGCTGACCTGCCTCTCGGTAACGTGAGTGGTCAAACCACGACCCGACCCACTTCAGAGGCCCCATGTCCACCTTCTGGGATCTCAAACACCAGCTGGCCGACGCGGTCAATGCGCACGACCTGCCGAAGGTGCTCGCCTGCTACAGTCCGGACGCCGTGTACGTCTCGCCTGCGGGCGTCGCGGAAGGACATGACCAGATCGCATGGCTCCACGAGCAGATTCTCGAGGCGTTCCCCGACTTCCACATGACGGCCTGGTACGAACTCGGCGACTGCGATAACCCCGCCATCACGGAATGGACGTACACCGGCACCCACAAGGGCCCCCTGCTGCTGCCCGACGGGCGAGAGATCGCGGGAACGGGCCGCCGCATCACCGTCCGGGCCACCTGCGCCACGTTCGTCGAGAACGGGAAGATCATCTCGCACCGCGAGTACTACGACCAGCTGGAGCTGTACAGCCACCTCGGCTTCGGCCTGGCGGAGCTCCACCCCACGTAGACAGGCCTGGAGCAGCCGGCCCGCCCGTGAACAGTCCGCCCGTGGCCCCGCCAGGCGAACGGACCGATCAACCGGCCGGCTCCAGGCTCTGGGCCTCGCGCCACACCGCATCCAGGCGGCCGAACTGTTCACCGGTCAGCCTGATGTCCAAGGCCGCCATGTTCTCCTCCAGGTGCGCGACGGAGCTGGTGCCGGGGATCGGCAAGGTGACGGGTGAGCGGGCCAGCAGCCAGGCGAGTGCCACCTGCGCGGGGGTGCCACCGATCTGCTGCGCGACCTGGGCAAGCGGCCCTCCCGCGAGAGCGTGCGCTCCGCCGGCCACCGGAAACCAGGGGATGAAGGCGATGCCCGCGGCCTCGCAGTAGTCGAGCACGTCCTCGTGCCGCCTGTCGGCGAGGTTGTAGAGGTTCTGCACGCTGGCGATGGGCACCATCTGGCGGGCCTCCTCAAGCTGGGCGACGCCGACCTCCGACAGTCCGATGTGGCGGATCTTGCCGTCGTCCCGCAGTTGCTTGAGCGCCCCCAGCTGTTCGGCGAAGGGGACCTGGGGGTCCACACGATGAAGCTGGAAGAGCTCGATCCGCTCCAGCCGGAGGCGGCGAAGGCTCAGCTCGGCCTGCTGGATGAGGTACTCCGGGCGGCCCAGCGGCTTCCAACGGTCGCGCCCCGGGCGACTTTGCCCCGCCTTGGTAGCGATGACCAGGCCGGATGGGTACGGGTGCAACGCCTCGGCGAGCAGTTCCTCATTGGCGCCCAGGGCGTACGCGTCGGCGGTGTCGACAAGGGTGACGCCGAGCTCGACGGCCCGCCGCGCCACCGCGATCGCGGCGGGCCTGTCCCTGGGCGGCCCCCAGTCCGTCAGCCGCATCGCGCCGAACCCCAGCCGGCGCACAGACAGGTCTCCACCGATGTCAATGGTCTCGTCAGCCATAGCCAGCACCTTGCCGTACGCAATTACAAAGGACAAGCGACTCTTTCTGCGACATATTGCGTAGCATTTCTAAGATGTTGAATCTGGATCGGCTTCGTACTCTGTACGCGATCGCCACCCACGGGTCGGTCACCGCAGCCGCGGACATCCTGCATGTCACCACCTCGGCGATCTCCCAGCAGATGGCGAAACTGGAGCAAGAGGTCGGGCAGCGCCTGCTGGAGCGCAAGGGCCGCGGCGTGCGTCTCACCGAGGCCGCCGAGTTGCTCGCCGTCCACGCGGGGCAGATATTGGCGCTGGCCGAACGGGCCGAGGCGGATCTGGAGGCCTGCCGTGGCGTCGTCGCCGGGCAGCTGACGCTTGCCGCCTTCGCGACGGCCGCGCGCGGGTTGGTCCCGCCCGCGCTGCGGGATCTCCGTCGTGATCACCCGCGGCTGCGGATCATGTTGCAGGAGTGCGAGCCGCACGAAGCGGTGCCGGGGGTGAGCCGCGGCGATCTGGACATGGCCATCGTCCAGGATTGGTGGGACTCTCCCCTGTCCCTGCCCGGCAACTTGAGCAGGGCCAGGCTGCTCGACGACGTCGCCGACATCGCGGTGCCGGAGGAGCACCCCTTGGCCTCGCGGACCACCGTGGAGATCGAGCGATTCGCCGGCGAGTCATGGATCACCTGGAGTGACGGCTGGATCTGCAACTCCTGGCTGGTGGAAACGCTGCGTTCTCGCGGGGCCGAACCGGATATCGCCTACACCGCCGGCGAACACCACACCCAACTGGCCCTCGTCGCCGCCGGCCTGGGCGTGGCGATCATTCCCAGACTCGGCCGTGACCCCGTCCCGGACGGGGTCCGTTTCGTCGAGGTGCGGCCACGCCTGACCCGCCACATCTACGCGGTGTGGCGCACCGATGCCGACCGGCGGCCGTCCATCCATGCGGTGCTCCGATCCCTGCGACAGGATCGCGGAAGCGCAGGGCCGAAGTAGCCGGCTCAGGATGGCGACGTTCTCCGGGGGAACAGCGCCGCGGAGACGAGGGCGAGCACTGCCAGGGCCAGCGCCCAGCCGAACGTGACGCCGAACGCGGACTCGGGGCTGGGGTGGGCGCCGGCGAGCTGATTCTCCAGCACGATCAGGAAGATCGCGGTGCCCAGTGATCCGCCGATCCGGTTGAGGACGTTCAAGGCGCTCGCGGCGCGCGGCGTTTCCCGCTCGCCGACAGACGCGTAGGCGGCTCCCATCGTCGGGCCCATCACGCTTCCGAGACCGAGCCCCTGGACCACCAGCGACACGCTCAGTGACCACGCCGCCGGTCCCGCGCCCGCTTGGGTGAACACGGCCGTTCCGGCGGCCATGAGCAGGAGGCCGGTGAGTACGACGGCGCGCGCGCCGTAACGGTGGGCGAGCCGCCCCGCGGCGAACGCGCCGACGGCGGCGCCGAGCGCCTGCGGGATGAGGAGCAGGCCGGTACGGAACGCGTCCGTGTGATGAACCTGCTGGTAGAAGAGCGGCAGCAGGACCATGGAGCTGTAGAGCGCGGCGCCGAGCAGGAACGAGGTCGCGGTCGCCGCCGCGAAGCCACGGCGGGCGAACAGTCGCACGTCGATCATCGCCGCGTCGCCGGCCCGCAGCGCGTGGATGACGTAACCGCCGACCAGCAACAGCCCGGCTCCGAGGACGGCGGTGGCGACGGACGATCCTGGTCCGCCGCGTTCGCCCGCCAGGGACAAGCCGTAGATCAGGGCCGTCGCCCCCGGGCACAGCAGGAGCAGGCCGAGAACGTCGAGCGGACGGCCGGTGTCCCGTTCGGCGCCGTCGGCGGGCAGCAGGCGCGCGGCGAGCGGGAGGACGGTCAGGCAGATGGGCAGGTTGACGTAGAAGATCCAACGCCAGTCCAGGCTCTGTACGACCAGCCCGCCGAGGACCGGCCCGAGGACCGGCGCGAACATCGCCGGGATCGACAGCAGCCCGAGGACCCGGCCGGCTTGGGACGGCCCGGCCGCTCGGGCCACGATCGCCTGGGAGATGGGGTTCATCAGACCGCCGCCCAGCGCCTGGAGCAGCCGGAAGCCGATGAGCGCGGGCAGCGACCAGGCGAGGCCGCACAGGGCCGAGCCCGCCGTGAACAGCGCCACGGCGATGATCCACATGCGCTTGGCGCCGTAACGCTCGCTCAGCCAGCCCGACAACGGCATCACCATCGCGATCGCCAGCAGGTATCCGGTCGCCACCCACTGGACGTCGGCCAGCGAGGTGCGGAAGTGGACGGCCATCGCCTGCGTCGCGACCCCGACGGCCGTCGCGTCCACGGTGGCCAGGATGGGGGCGGCGATCAGCACGAGCCCCATGCGCGTCAACCGGGGATCGAGCCTTTCGCGCGCCGGCGCGAGCGTGTCCGCGGCCATGGTCACCCTCTCACGGTCATCGGTTAGGTCGAACCCAAATCTAGGTCGGACACTTTATTAGGTCAAACCTAATTTTGGGCTCGTCCTTGTGACCGCGGGTAACATGAGACCGTGAGCGTGCGAGCCGAGGGGTTGCGGGAGGCCAAGAAGCGCCGGACGCGTCAGATGATCTCCGACGTCGCCACCCAGCTGTTCAAGGAGCGCGGCTTCGACAAGGTGACGATCGCCGACATCGCGAGCGCCGCGGGCGTGGCCAAGATGACGGTCACCAACTACTTCCCCCTCAAGGAGGACCTCGTCCTCGACATGGGCGAGGAACACGTCACCACGCTCACCCGGGCGGTCGGACAGCGCGAGCCGGGCGAGTCCGCCCTGGCCGCCCTGCGCCGCGACTATCTCGAACGGGTGCGCCGACGTGACCCGCTCATCCCCGACGACGACATCGCCTGGCAGCGCCTGGTGCGCGACACCCCGGCGCTCCGCGCCCGCCTCCGGCAGATCCACGAGCAGGCCGAGCACGCTCTGGCGGCCGTGCTGGCCGACGAGACCGGCGATGCGGGAATCACGACGAAACTCGCCGCCGCCCAGCTCGCCGCCGTGGACCGGCTGCTGTTCTTCGAGGGGCAGCGACTGGTCCTCGAAGGCAGGACCTCCGACGAGATCTTCGCGATACTCGCCGTCACCGCCGACCGCGCATTCGGCCTGCTGGAACCCGCCTTGGGCGGCTACGCCCGCCGTTGACGGCGCTGAAGCGCCGCGACGTTACGCGCGCGCGTATCTGGCGGCCATGGCATGGAAGATTTCCTTGGGCGTCCACCGGGTCTCGTCGAGCATTTTCACCACGCCGTAAGAGCTGAGGTCCTGCTCGCCCTGCAGAGTGAATGCCGCGAACGTGAACCAGAGCGCCGTGTCGATGCCCTCGTCGTGGAAGAGGTCGAGCAGTTCGGTGAAGTAACGCACCTGCTCGCCCTCGTCTCGCACGGCCGCGTTCGGCGGCTGCCACGCCATCGCGCCGAGCTCGCTCGCGCCGGTGTAGGCGCAGGTCCCGAATTCGGTGACGACGACCGGCTTGCCGTGCGCGAAATGCCGGCGCAGGTTCTCACGGAATCGACCGGCGTTGTACGCGGCCCGGTAGCCCCCGACGCTGACCAGGTCGAACGGGGACCAGTCGACGAGCTCCCATTGCCCGGACGCGTAGGTGACGCGGCCCCCGAACCGTTTCCGCACGGCCTCGGCCACCTCGCCCAGCCGGCCGTTGAGCCGCTGCATGATCGGACCGAGAGACGCCCAGAATTCCGGCCCGCCCCGCATGGCTTCGAATCGATCGAGGAAGGTGTCACCGGGCAGGTAACCGCCGCAGTACGCGCTCATCTCGCACCCGGCCACGAAGATCACCTCGGCGCCGTTCCCGCGCAGTGTCTCGGCCCGCTCCGCGCACTCGATCAGACAGTCCATGGTCTCTTCGGGCGTGAGGTCAACCGGGAACGGCGAGAGCCACACCTCCAGACCGGCCGCGGCCGCTTCCTCGGCGGCCACGCTCAGCCGCTCAGGATCCCTGCCTGAGACGCGGACCACGGAGCAATGTAAGTCGTCGGCCATCGCGCGCATGTCGCGCCTGACGGCCTCCACGTCGAACGTCCTACGCGAGAGCTGCTCTCCAGGCAGGAATCCGGTGTCGTAGTTGATGCCGTGTTTCATGGATGACCTTTCTGCTTATCGAGGTCCGCAGATCCCCAGCGCCTTGCCGATGAGGTCGGCGTCTTCGACGGTGTCGAGCAGCGCCATCGCATAGTCGGCGCGGGACAGCTGCATCGCGCCACCGGTCGCGTTGGCCTCGAAGTCGACGTGCACCCGCCCGGACGGCGGCTTGTCATTGAGCATGGTGGCGCGTGCGATGCTCCAGTCCAGGCCGCTGACCTGCAGCATGCCCTCGGCCCGCGCGAGGTCCACGTACGCATCGCGGAAGAACAGCCAGGCCAGGGCGACCGCGAGGCGCGGACGGGTGGCGGGCACCGAGCGGCTGCTGGTCATCACCAGCCGCGACACGCCGCGCTCCCGCATGGCCGTGATGAGGTTGCTCGCGATGCGACTCCCGCCGACGGCGGCGATCACCGCGTCCTGGCCCTGTACGGCCGTGCGCACGGTGTCGAGGTCGTGGGCGTCGCCCTGGTGTACGCCGGTCAGCCCCGGAAGGTCGGGCAACGAGTCCGGACGGCGGGCGAAGGCCGTGATCTCGTGCCCGCGCTCGATGCCCTGCGCCAGGACGTGCTTGCCGGTGCGACCGGCCGCGCCGATCACTAAGAGCTTCATCTTATTGCTCCTTTCTATATTGCAGTTTGCACTATAGCAGAGAGCCGTAGAGGCGGTCGGTTCGATGGGGATAGGCAGTGCGCTTCGAATCCCACGACGGCATCGCGTTTCGTCGCGGGCGATCGCGGGGCCGGGCAGTGGTTCTACACGCGTACGGACGAGGGCGGGCGGGTGCACCGGGTGGACGGCTGCGACCTGGACGAGTTCGGCGGAGACCGGATCCGGGTCAAGGACGCCTACCGCAGGGTCCACGGCGCGAGCGGTGGGACTCGGGCGGCAACTTCCTCGCCCTCGAGCCCGGCGTCGTGGTGGGGTACCACAAGAACCAGTACGCCAATCGAGGGGTTCGAGCGCCGATTGGCCGGCGGGGTGGGATGGGGGAGAATTGAGGTCGTTCACTGATCGGGAAGAGCCCTCGGGTGCGTCATGAGCCTGGATCCGACCCGCGCGTCCGCCGGAGCCCCGCTGCGTGCCGCGATCGGGGCCGCGCGGTGGATCAGGACGGCGGCCGCGGGCGACGCGCGGGCGCGGCACTGGGTGGGCAACCCCGACCCGCGGGGCCGCTCCGCGCTGACGCCTGAGCCCGCCTCCCTGTACGGCGGCGCGGCCGGCATCGTGCTGTTCTTCCTGGAGCTGGCCGCCGCGACCGGGCGGGAGGAGTACCTGGAGGACGCCCGGTCGGGCGTGCGCTACCTGGTCGAAGCCGGGCCCGGGGTCGGAGACGTGACGTTCCACCACGGGCTGGGCGGGATCGCGGTCGCCTTGTGCGAGGCCGGGTGGGTGCTGGGCGACGGCGTGGCCGAGGAGGCGGCCGTGGCGGCGCTGGACCGGGTGGCGCGGGTGGCGCGGCCGATGGACGGCGGTCCCGGCTGGTCGGGGGATCCGGCGCAGCGCGGCGACGGCGGTGTCGTGCTGGCGCTGCTGCACGGCGCCTCGATGCTGGGGGTGCCGTCGTACGCGGAGCTCGCGGCCGAGGCGGGGCTGCGGGCGGCGCGGCTGGCGGTGCCGGGGCACCGCTTCGGCGACTGCGAGGGCCTGCCGGCGGACGCGGTCACGCCGGGCTTCCTGGCCGGTACGGCGGGGACGGCGTTCCTGCTGGCCCGCCTGTACGGGGTGAGCGGGGATGCCCGGTTCCTGGAGGCGGCGCGCAGGGGCGCGGAATTCGTGCGCTCGGTCAGCGTGCTGAGCGGCCGGCGCGCGCTGGTGCCGCACCATCTGCCGCAGGGGCGAGGGCTGCACTACCTGGGGTTCTGCTCGGGCTCCGCCGGAGTGGCGCGGATGTTCGTGGAGCTGTACCGGGCCGGGGGCGACCCGGCCGACCTGGAGTGGGCCGAGCGGCTGGCCACGGGGATCGTGACGAGCGGCGTGCCGGGACGGCGGGTGCCCGGGCTGTGGGACACGGCCTGCCAGTGCTGCGGGCTGGCGGGGCTGGTGGAGCTGTTCGTCGGATTGTGGGCGGTGACGGGGCGGGAGGCGTACCTGGGCTTCGCCCGGACGCTGGGCGAGCACCTGGCGGGCAGGGCGAGCGGCGACGGCGGGGGCCTGCGGTGGTACCAGGCCTTCGAGCGGGTACGCCCCGGCGTGGTGAGCGCGGACACCGGGTACATGGCGGGCGCGGCGGGCATCGGCACGGCGCTGCTGCACCTGGAGGCGGTGGGGCGGGGACGGCGGGTGATCCTGCTGCCGGACAACCCATTCCCGGCGATCCCGGCGCCTTCCGAAATGCTGCCCGAATAACGCAACAAGGAGATTGCGCGCACGCGCGTGCGGCGTTAAGCTCGATTGCCCAATTTAGGCAAAGGCTTCACAATCCTCCGGTTAGGAGTATACCAGCGAATGGCTAATCGTCAAGATGGTCTTGCGGAAGCCCTTGACAGCGAACAGCGTACTGTGTCGTGGCTGTACGGTCGGCTCGACGTCGCCAGAGGGCGGGCGCAGGCGGCGCTGCGAGACGTGTACGCCAGGGCCGGCGGCACCCGCCAGGCGATGGTCGAACGCGAGGCGATGGCCTCGGAACAGGCCAGGAGGCTGGCCCAGCTGAACGCGGTCGAGCGGGGCCTGTGCTTCGGCCGCATCGACGACGGCACGGGGCAGAGCACGTACGTCGGCAGGATCGGGCTGCGCGACGAGGAGCACGAGTCGGTCCTCATCGACTGGCGGGCCCCTGCCGCGCGGCCGTTCTACGTGGCCACGGCCACCGACCCGGGCGGGCTGGTACGCCGTAGGCACCTGCACCTGAAGGACCGCACGGTGGTCGGCATCGACGACGAGGTGTTCGACCTGGAGGGGATGAGCGACGGCGACCGGCGCGCGCTCGTCGGCGAGGCGGCGCTGCTGGCGGCGCTGCGCCGGGGCAGGACGGGCCGGATGGGCGACGTGGTGGCCACCATCCAGACCGAGCAGGACCGGGTGATCCGCGCCTCGCTGCAGGGGGCGCTGGTGGTGCAGGGCGGCCCGGGCACCGGCAAGACCGTGGCGGCGCTGCACCGGGCGGCGTACCTGCTCTACACCCACCGCGACACCCTTGAGCGGCGCGGCGTGCTGGTGGTGGGCCCCAACTCGATGTTCCTGCGCTACATCAGCCAGGTGCTGCCGGCGCTGGGGGAGACGCAGGTGGTGATGACCACGGTCGGGGAGATGTTCCCGGGGGTGCGGGCGAGCGCGGCCGACGGGCCGGCGACGGCGGTGGTCAAGGGCGACGCGCGGATGGCCGACGTGGTCGCCCGCGCGCTGGAGCTGCGCCAGCGCGCGCCCGAGGGCGATCTGGTGGTCGAGCTGGACGGGCTCAACCTGCGGGTGCCGCACGCGACGTGCGTGCGGCTGCGCGACCGGGCGCGGGCGGTGCGGCTGCCGCACAACATGGCGCGCAAGCTGTACGTCACCGAGCTGCTCAAGGAGCTGGCCAAGGCCGAGGCGCGGGCGCTGGAGGAGTCGCTGCACATCGAGGAACTGGTCATCGAGGACGAACCGGAGCTCGCGCAGCCGCTCGACCTGGAAGGCGACCTGGACGAGCTGGATCTGGAGCTGGCCTCGCGGCGGCTGTGGGGCGAGCCGGGGATCCGGCGGGCGGTGGACGACCTGTGGCCGGAGCTGACGCCTCAGCGGCTGATCTCGGAGGTGCTGGCCTCGCCGGAGACGCTGTGGTCGGTGGCGCCGTCGGGGCTGGACTGGCAGGAGCTGGTCCGCCCGGTGGACGCGCCGTGGACGGCCGGGGACGTGCCGCTGCTGGACGAGGCGGCCGAGCTGCTGGGCGAGGACGACTCGGAGCGCCGGGTGGCGACCAGGCGGGAGTCCGAGGAGCAGGCGTCGGAGGAGCTGTACGCGCTGGAGGTGCTGCAGAGCACGGGGGTGCTGGAGGAGGGCATCTTCGACCGGGCCGACGTGCTGGCCGAGCGGCACGCGGACGACGGGCTCGGGCTGACGACGGCCGACCGGGCGGCGGCGGACCGGACGTGGGCGTACGGCCACGTGATCGTGGACGAGGCGCAGGAGCTGTCGGCGATGGCCTGGCGGATGATCATGCGGCGGGTGCCGGCGAAGTCGCTGACCGTCGTCGGCGACCTGGCCCAGACGGGGTCGGCGGCCGGGGCGCGGTCGTGGGGGGAGGTGCTGGACCCGTACCTCGAGGGGCGCTGGCGCGAGGAGCGGCTGCTGGTCAACTACCGCACGCCGGTGGAGATCATGACGGTGGCGGCGGACGTGCTGCGGGCCTTCGCGCCCGAGCAGGAGCCGCCTGAGTCGGTGCGCGAGGGCGGCTCACGGCCGCTCGCGGTGCGCCTGCCGGTGGCCGGGCTGCCGGGGCTGGTGGACGGGGAGCTGGCCTCGATCGGCGAGGGCCGGGTGGGCGTGGTGACCTCGGACGCGCGGCACGCGGAGGTGGCCGGCCTGTTCCCGGAGGGTGACCTGGACGCGCCGGTGGTGGTGCTGACGGTGGGGCAGGCCAAGGGGCTGGAGTTCGACGCGGTCGTGGTGGTGGATCCGGCGGGGATCATGGGGCAGTCGCCGATGGGAGGTCAGGACCTGTACGTGGCGGTGACGCGGGCCACCCGGCGGCTGACCGTCGTGTACGAGGGGGAGCTGCCGGAGGTCCTGTCCGGGCTGGCTTCCGAATCTACAACGTAAAGGCGCCGGCCTGACGTACGGGTCATTCGTTGTAGAGCTTGTCGGCCACCGCGCGGATGGTGCGCGTGATGTGGTCGAGGGAGCGCAGGGTCTCGGTGTCGAGGTGGTCCAGGATGCGGCGATAGTGTTCGAACCCGGAGTCCTGGATCTCCTCGATCAGGGCGGTGCCTGCGGGGGAGAGCTCGGCGCGGCGGACGCGGCGGTCGTGGGGGTCCTCGTGGCGGGTGACGAGGCCGTGGGCGACGAGCCGATCGACGAGGCCGGTGACGGTGCCGAGACTGACGCCGAGGTGGTGCGCGAGCTCCTGGCCGGAGGCGGAGCCGTTGAGGGCCAGGAGCATGATGACGTGGAGTTGTCGCATGGTCAGGTTGGAGGTGAACAGCGGGGACTGATGCTGCTGGGCGAACAGCCGCCCCATGCCACGCTGTGTTTCGCTGATTCGACGGATCAGGTCTTCGCGTTCGTCGCTCACACTCACCTCTCGCTTCCTGAGAAGGTTATCAGGAAAGCTCAATCTGTCTAAATATTCGTTCAAGGCGAAGTGTTAGTCTGGGGCGAACTCTTGGAGGGGACGCCTATGACCGCATTCGCCCGGTTGAGCCTGGTCAACCGCAGCCTCGTGATATTGCTCGCGCTCGTGCTCAGCGCGTTCGGCGCGTTCACGATTCCGCAGTTGAAGCAGCAGTTGCTGCCGTCTTTGAGCTTCCCTGGCGCGTTCGTGGTCGCGGCGTATCCGGGTGCCTCGCCCGAGATCGTCGAGGACCAGGTGACGAAGCCGATCGAGGACTCGTTCCAGGGCCTGGACGGCATGGAGCAGATGACCTCGACGTCGAAGGAGGGCCTGGCGCAGATCCAGGTGGCCTTCGAGTACGGCACGGACGTCGAGTCCTCGCTGAACAAGATGCAGCAGGCCATCACCCGCGTCTCCCTCCCGGATGGGGTGGATCCGCAGGTCGTGGCGGGCAACACCGACGACATCCCGGTGGTGGTGCTCGCGGTGGGCGATGGCGGCGACGAGCGGGCGATGGCCGACAAGCTGCGCCGGATCATGGTGCCGGAACTGCAGAGCGTGGAGGGCGTACGGGAGGCGTCGGTCACGGGCACCCGCGACGAGGTCGTCACGATCGAGCCGGACACCAAGAAGATGGCGAAGGCCGGCGTGTCGGCCTCGCAGATCCCCGATGTGCTGAAGGCGAACGGCACGCCGATCCCGGCGGGCACCCTGACCGCTGACGGCAAGTCCCTCACGGTGCAGGTGGGTGCGCGGGTCGACTCGGTGGCCAAGCTGAAGGACCTGTACCTGACCCCGGCCCAGCCGGCGGCCACCCAGCAGCAGCCGAGCCAGGCCCAGGCCCGCCCGCAGACCGGGCAGCCCGGCCGGCCGGGCCAGTCCCCGGCGGCCCTCGCGCAGCAGCAGGCGCCCAAGCCCAAGCCGCTCAAGCCGGTCAAGCTGGGCGATGTCGCCGAGATCAAGCAGGGGCTGGCGGACGCGACGACGATCACCCGTACGGACGGCAAGACGAGCCTGGGCGTGTCGGTGACGATGGTGCCCGACGGCAACGCTGTGTCGATCTCGCACGACATCCGGGCGAAGCTGCCCGAGCTGACCAGGTCGCTGGGCGACAGCTCGGACACGGCGGTGTCGGTGGTGTTCGACCAGGCGCCGTACGTGGAGGAGTCGATCCGGAGCCTGACCACGGAGGGCCTGCTGGGCCTGGCGTTCGCGGTGCTGGTCATCCTGGTGTTCCTGCTGTCGGTGCGTTCGACGCTGGTGACGGCGGTGTCGATCCCGCTGTCGGTGGTGATCGCGCTGATCGTGTTGTGGGCGGGCGACTATTCGCTGAACATGCTGACCCTGGGCGCGCTGACGATCGCGGTGGGCCGGGTGGTCGACGACTCCATCGTGGTGCTGGAGAACATCAAGCGACATCTCGCGTACGGCGAGGCCAAGCTGCAGGCGATCCTGACGGCGGTGCGCGAGGTGTCAGGCGCGGTGACGGCCTCGACGCTGACGACGGTGGCGGTGTTCGCGCCGATCGCGATCGTGGGCGGCATGGTGGGCGAGCTGTTCAGCCCGTTCGCGATCACGGTGGCGGTGGCGCTGCTGGCCTCGCTGGTGGTGTCGCTGACGGTGGTGCCGGTGCTGGCGTACTGGTTCCTGAAGGCGCCGGACCTGACGCCGGAGCAGGCGCGCAAGCAGCGCGAGGAGGCCGAGGCCAAGGAGCTGCGCTCGCCGCTGCAGCGGGCCTACCTGCCGGTGCTGCGGTTCGCGACCCGGTTCAAGCTGGTGACGATCCTCATCGGCGTGGCGGTGTTCATCGGCACGATGGGCCTGGCCGGCGGGCTGCAGACGAACTTCCTGGACTCCTCGGGCCAGAACACGATCTCCCTGTCGCAGAAGATGCCGGTCGGTACGGACCTGGCGACCACGGACAAGGCCGCCCAGCAGGTCGAGGGCGTGCTGAAGGACCTGGACGGCGTGGAGACGTACCAGGTGAACGTGGGTGGCGGCAACGCCATGCAGGGCGGCGCGGTCGGCGGTGGCGCGGACCGGGCGTCGTACTCGGTGACGGTCAAGGAGGGCGCCGACCCCGACAAGGTGCAGCAGGCGCTGCGCGAGCGGATCGACGGCCTGTCGGGCGTCGGCGAGGTCACGGTGGGCGGCGCCGGCGGGGGCGGGTTCTCCTCCGACACGATCGACGTGATCGTGCAGGCGCCCGACGCCGAGACGCTGCGTACGGCGACCGACACGGTCAAGACCGCGATGGGCGAGGTGTCGGGCCTCACCGAGGTGTCCTCCAACATGGAGACCAGCGCGCCGCGGGTCGAGGTCGTGGTGGACCGGCAGGAGGCCGCGGAGCGGGGCCTGTCGGAGGCACAGGTGGGGCAGGCGGTGGCGCAGGCCTTCCGCGGCGCGCCGCTGGGCCAGATCACCCTGGACGGCCGCTCCAGCGACCTGGTGCTGCGCGGCGCGGACGTGCCGGACGACATCAAGGCGATCAAGGACCTGAAGCTGCCGACGGCGGCGGGCATGATCAAGCTGTCGACGGTCGCGGACGTCAAGGAGGTGGCCGGGCCGACGCAGGTGACGCGGATCGACGGCGAGCGTTCGGCCACGGTGTCTGCCAAGGCGGCCGACTCCGGGAACCTGGGCGCCGTGACGCAGTCGCTGACGACCAAGTTGAACGGCCTGTCGCTGTCCGCGGGCGCCACCTATGAGATCGGCGGCGCGTCGGCCCAGCAGTCGGACGCGTTCTCCGACCTGGGGCTGGCGATGCTGGCGGCGATCGCGATCGTCTTCCTGATCATGGTGGCGACGTTCCGCAGCTTCGTCCAGCCGCTGATCCTGCTGGTGTCGATCCCGTTCGCGGCCACGGGCGCGATCGGGCTGCTGGTCGCCACCGACACCGCCCTGGGTGTGCCGGCGCTGATCGGCATGCTGATGCTGATCGGCATCGTGGTGACCAACGCCATCGTGCTCATCGACCTGATCAACCAGTATCGCGAGCAGGGCATGGGCGTGGTGGAAGCGGTCATCGAGGGCGGGCGGCGCAGGCTGCGGCCGATCCTGATGACGGCGGTGGCCACGATCTGCGCGCTGACGCCGATGGCGCTGGGGGTGACCGGCTCCGGCGGGTTCATCTCGCAGCCGCTGGCGATCGTGGTGATCGGTGGTCTGATCAGCTCGACGCTGCTGACCCTGGTGCTGGTCCCGACGCTGTACACGATGGTGGAGCGGGCGAAGGAGCGGATGCGGCGCAAGCCGGTCGAGCCCAAGCACGAGGCGAAGGTCCTCACCCCGACCTCCTGCCGCCGCGACCAAGCTGGCCAGAGAGAGCCTGTCGGAGGCGCGGCGGTCGGTGCACGCGCTGCGTCCCGAGCCGCTGCGGTCGG